>NZ_LTCZ01000373.1:0-1856 GCF_001583455.1 Rhodococcus sp. LB1
GATCGGTGCATCCAGGCTTAGCCACTGCGACCGCTCCTGCCGCTGGCCACATCAGAGCCGAGACGAAGGCGGGGTGACGGTGGGATGGGCCGGTCGCAGCCCTCGCGGTGGATCAAGGGGCAAGAGCGGCCGGGCCCGGTCGCGGCACCGCTGTTGATCGATCTCGAGCATGTCCTCGCGCGTGCCCGTCTGCTGTGGGGAGATGCGGCCGCCGCATCTGGCTCGAGAGCGCGAACGCGTACCTCGATGGGGCGCGTCTGCTCGATGTGTTGCAGCTGTAGAACCCGGCTCCGCTGTTCGAGTTCCCGCTGCTGCCCGGGGGCGAACGGCCGCCCGTGCCGATCGCGGACCGCTCCTACAGCGGCACCTTCACGGTTCGCACCTCGCCCAGGGTGCATCGCCTGGCGTCGAGGCCGAGGAGCAGGGCGTCTCGGCGCGCGCTCGGGGTGTTCGAATTGCCCGATGATCTGCGGGTGCTCGACCTGGACGATCCTGCCCAGTTGGTGCGGTTGAGGTTGCGTCCGACTCAGGTGGTGACCCGGAATCTGACGGTGCCCCAGGGGGTGGGGGCATCGGATCTGGTGGGAGACCGAACGCCACGCAACGGGACGGGCGCGCGGTCTCGCGGTGGTCGTGTCACCGCCCGCAGTGGTCGGTGCTGGCCTGCTGGTTGCGACCTGAACTTGTGCCAGGCGGAGTGCTTCTGAGTGTATTCCTCGACGGCCGCGCATGAGTTCGCTGGCCTTACGGTGCTGGCGCTGCGAGAGTTCGTCGAGTTTGCCGCTCAGCGGCAGTGGAAGCCAGACTTGGCGTTTGGGGGGAGGCGCCGCTGATGCCCGCGTCCTGAGCCCGGGAGGGCGGCCGGCGCCGGCCCTCTCGGGCAGGGCCGGCCTGCGTGTCTTTGCCAGCTTTTCTGGGTCTTGCGCAACGGCAGACAGAAGGTTGTGCGCCGGCGCCGGTTCGCGTTGGCGATCGAACTGGGTCGTCCACTCGAGTCGGAGGAGGTGGCGTTGCGTGAGGTGTGTGACCACCCGATCTGCGTGCGAGCTTCGGAAGCGGTCGCCCGCACTTCGGTACGCGTTGCGGGAATCGGTCCACGACGGCTGGCGGGAGATGGTGCGGGGAACCTTGTTGCACAACAACATCCTGACACCGTTCTGGCAGACATTCAGCCGATCCGGGATCGGGTAAGCGACAGGTACGAAGGGGAGAGGGTGGGTGAGAACGAATCATCTACGGGGGCATGTGACTTGGGTGAAGACGGCAGTCTGTGTGTCAGCCGCACTACTTGCCGATATGCCTCGCACAATCCGCCGATTGCTCGTTGACTCACATTCACGATTAGTGTGTCCGGTGATGGATACGTCCGAGAAGGCCGCCCGTGCGTCGGCGGCCGTGACTGCGGAAGGCTAGCGGAGTTGGCCATGAACATTATCAGCGGTGCCGCGCGCGCCGCCAGAAATGCAGTTGGGGTTCTTCGGGACGCGGGAGAGGGCGCCTGGTCCTTTACGAGCGGCAAGCTGCGGCAACGGACGCAAACTTCGGAGGAAGCCAAAGCCGGACTCGAGGTGGAACCCCAGATCGCCACCGAACCCGAGTCGGCGCCGACCCCGTCGGAGGTACCGCCCGCGAAGAAGTCTGCTGCCAAGGCACCTGCGAAGAAGGCTGCGGCCGCCAAACCGGCCCGGTCCGAGACGCCGCCCGCCAAGGCAATCGCCAAACCGGCGCCGTCCGAGGTGCCGCCCGCGAAGAAGTCTGCTGCTAAGGCGCCCGTGAAGGATGCTGCGGCCGCCAAGGCGCCGGCGACGAAGGCTGCTGCTAAGGCGCCCGTGAAGGAGGCTGCTGCCGTCAAACGG
>NZ_LTCZ01000374.1:0-525 GCF_001583455.1 Rhodococcus sp. LB1
CGAGCTGACCGAGGCGGAGCGGGCGCAGCAGCAGCAGGCGCTCGAGGACGCGATCAAGGGCTTCGACGTGGTCATTACCACCGCGCTGGTGCCGGGCCGTCCGGCGCCCCGGTTGGTGACCGCGGCCGCGGTGGAGGGCATGAAGCCCGGCTCCGTGGTGGTCGACCTGGCCGGCGAGACCGGTGGTAACTGCGAGCTCACCGAACCCGGGCAGACCGTGGTCAAGCACGGGGTGACGATCTGCTCGCCGCTGAACCTGCCCGCCAGCATGCCCGAGCACGCCTCGGAGCTGTACTCGAAGAACATCTCCGCGCTGCTCGAGTTGATGCTCGTCGACGGGGCGCTGGCCCCCGATTTCTCGGACGAGGTCCTCGCCGCGTCCTGCGTCACCCGTGAGGAGGGTGTGTCCTAGATGTATACCGAATTGTTGGCGAACATCGCGATCCTGGTGTTGTCGGGGTTCGTGGGGTTCGCGGTGATCTCGAAGGTCCCGAACACGTTGCACACCCCGTTGATGTCGGGCAC
>NZ_LTCZ01000375.1:0-683 GCF_001583455.1 Rhodococcus sp. LB1
GGTCCTGCGGCGTCGAGCTGATTTTCGACGATCGCGTCACCGAAATCCGTGGCCGGGGCGGTGTCGTCGAGGCGGTGCTGACAGCTGAGGCGAAGGAGCTGGCGGCAGACCTGGTCGTGCTCGGGGTAGGCATGGTGCCCAACGACGACCTGGCCTGGGCGGCCGGACTTCACACCGACCACGGAATTCTGGTCGATCAGCAGATGCGCACCCTGGATCCGGCGATCTTCGCGATCGGAGATTGCGCCGCCATGCAGGACCAGTCCGGCCGTGTTCACCGGCTCGAATCCATCCAAAGCGCCACCGACCAGGCCCGGCACGTCGCCGCCACGATCCTCGGCAACACCGACCCCTACTCGGCCACACCCTGGTTCTGGAGCAACCAGGGCGCACTGAAGGTGCAGATCGTGGGCGTCGGGAACCCCGACGACCGCACCATCGCGCGGCGAGACGGGAACCGGCTGTCCGTCTTCTGCCTGCGCGATGGCCGCCTGGTCGCCATCGAATCGGTCAACGACCCCGGCACACACATGGTCGGCCGACGGATACTCGAACGCGGCGAGGTCCTCGACGAGCACATGCTCGCGGGCGGCGACTACGACCTGCGACAGATCGCGAAGCGCGCAGTTCGTGTGGGGGGTCGGTCATGATCCCGACGCCCCCATTCGATCTGTCGGAACCCG
>NZ_LTCZ01000376.1:0-1104 GCF_001583455.1 Rhodococcus sp. LB1
TCGTTCTGGCTGAAACCGGTCGGATTCTTCGACCGCAACCCCGCCCTCGACGTCGCCCCCACCCCGGAGGCGTGCGATCACCACCATTCCCACCACGAGGACTCCGATGACTGATTTCGAACGGCTCCGCGCCACCCTGCCCACCGGTCTGTGGATCGACGGCGCCCAGACCGACCCGATCGACGGCGGCACCTTCCCGGTCTACGACCCGGCCACCGGAACCCTCATCGCCGACGTCGCCGATGCCGGCGGCAAGGACGCGATGCGCGCACTGGACTCCGCCGCGGCGGTCCAGGAGGAATGGGCGGCGACCGCGCCGCGGCAGCGGTCGATCATCCTGCGCTCGGCGTGGGAGAAGGTCATCGAGCGCACCGACGACCTCGCGCTGCTGATGACGATGGAGATGGGCAAGGCACTGCCGGAGAGCCGCGGCGAGGTGAACTACGGCGCCGAGTTCCTGCGCTGGTTCAGCGAGGAAGCCGTCCGCATCCAGGGCCGCTACACCACGTCACCGTCGGGCAGCGGACGGATCGTGGTCACCAAGGTCCCGGTCGGACCCACCCTGGCCGTCACCCCGTGGAACTTCCCGCTCGCGATGGGCACCCGCAAGATCGGCCCCGCGCTCGCCGCCGGCTGCACGATCATCGTCAAGCCCGCCGAGGACACCCCGCTCACCATGCTGCTGCTCGCCGAGATCTTCGCCGAGGCAGGCCTGCCCGCCGGTGTGCTGTCGGTGCTGCCCGCGTCGAACGCCGCCGCCGTCACCGAACCGCTGCTCGCGGACCCGCGGCTGCGGAAGGTGACGTTCACCGGATCCACCCGGGTCGGCAAGATCCTCATCGAGCAGTCCGCCCAGCAGGTTCTGCGCACCTCGATGGAACTCGGTGGCAACGCCCCGTTCGTGGTGTTCGACGACGCCGACATCGACGCCGCGGTCGAGGGCGCGATGGCGGCGAAGATGCGCAACGGCGGCGAGGCGTGCACCGCCGCCAACCGCCTGATCGTGGCCAACTCGGTGCGCGAGGAATTCACCACCAAGCTCACCGATCGGATCGCCGCACTCACCGTCGGACCGGGTAGCGAAGACGGCACCAACGTCGGCCC
>NZ_LTCZ01000377.1:0-731 GCF_001583455.1 Rhodococcus sp. LB1
TGAAAGGTGCCCTTCATGAGCGGCCCCATGACCGGAATCAAGATCGTCGACCTGTGCTCGATGATGTCGGGCCCCTGGGCCACGGACATCCTCGGCGACCAGGGCGCGGACGTCATCAAGGTGGAGGTGCCCGGCAAGGGCGATCACGTCCGTTCCCTGCCTAATCGTTCCGGCGACATGTCGGCGATGTTCGTCAACGTCAACAGGTCGAAGCGGTCCCTGACCCTCGACCTCAAGACCCCGGAAGGCGTTGCGGTACTGAAGAAGTTGGTCTCCACCGCCGATGTCGTGGTGCAGAACTTCCGGCCCGGCGTCGTCGAGCGACTCGGCATCGGATACGACGACCTCGCCCCACTCAACTCGAAACTCATCTATCTCTCGATGAGCGGATTCGGCGAGCGTGGACCCGCCTCCGGCCAACGGGTCTACGATTCGCTGATCCAGGCCCTGACCGGCCTGACCACCGTGCAGGCCGGATCCGACGAGGAACGGCCCCGCCTGATCCGCACCATCCTCCCCGACAAGCTGACTGCAGTCGTTGCAGCGCAGGCCCTTTCGGCGGCACTGTTCGCCCGCGAACGCACCGGGGAGGGACAACACATTCGCCTGTCGATGCTCGAGGCGGTGCTCTCGTTCCTGTGGGCATCGGACATGGGCGCCTACACATTCCCGGACCAGCCCGTCCCGCTGGAGAAGGGCGGCAGCTTCATCGACTTGATCTACCAGACCGC
>NZ_LTCZ01000378.1:0-886 GCF_001583455.1 Rhodococcus sp. LB1
CATACGATCTTCGTGCGTCGGTTCACGGCCTCGAGCCTAGTCGTCCCGCGCGCCCTTCTCCATTTAGACGACTGCCAGCGGGAGCGCCGTCGGGTGCACCGGCGACGGGAGGTCCGACGCCCCGGTCAGATACACGTCGACCGCGTGCGCCGCGGACCTGCCCTCCGCGATCGCCCATACCACGAGCGACGCGCCGCGATGCGCGTCCCCGCAGACGAAGACCCCGGGTGCGGTGGTCTGCCAATCCGGTCCGCAGGAGAGCGATCCGCGCCGGGTGGGCGACAGCCCGTAGTCGTCGAGCAGCGGTCCGAGATCGACACCCTCGAATCCGATCGCGAAAAGCGCCAATTCGCACGGCAATTCGATCTCCTCGCCGACCGGCGTGATGATGCGTTTGCCGTCCTCGCGGGTGACCCGGACCTCGGCGAGCACCATGGATCGGACGTTCCCGTTCTCGTCACCGAGGAAGCGTTGCACCGCGACCTGATACCGGCGGACACCGCCCTCGGCGTGCGCGGGCGACGTGCGCAGCACCATCGGCCACGCCGGCCACGGCGTCGCTGCCTCGTCCCGTTCCGTCGGCAACTCCGGGTTGTAATCCAGCAGGGTCACCGACAGCGCGCCCTGGCGGTGCGCCGTTCCGAGGCAGTCGGCCCCGGTGTCGCCGCCGCCGATGATGACGACGTGCTTGCCCTTGGCGGTGATCGTCGCGGGACCGTCCCCCTCGCATTCCTTGTTCGAGGTGACGAGGTGTTCCATCGCGAGGTGGATCCCGTTCAGCTCCCGGCCTTCGACGGTCGTGTTGTCACGGCCCCGGAGCGCGCCGATCGCGAGCACGACGGCGTCGAAGTTCTCGCGCATCTGCTCCACGGTGAGGTCGACGCCG
>NZ_LTCZ01000379.1:0-39610 GCF_001583455.1 Rhodococcus sp. LB1
TTGGGAGACATGCCCTAGGGAGGCGAAGGATGACCCGATCAATTCCTCGGTTCAGGTTCGCCCAGAACAGACTGGCGCCGGCGCGGTCCAGCGGCCACCGGTCGGCATTGCTGCCGCGGACTCCGTGCAACGGGCCTCCACTCCACGCCGTCGCTCATCGGCGGGTCTATGGTCGGTGGTCGTTCCAGTCGATCTATACCTCCGGCTCGAGTTCCCGCCTCTACCTCCCTCTCACCCGGCAGCCGTCTCGCGCGCCGCGGTAAGTCGGGTGTCCCGGGCCACGAGCATGCTTTGTACCTGGTTAGTCCCGTCATAGATCTCTGCGATCTTCGCATCGCGCAGCCGACGTTCCGCGCCGACCGAGACTCGGTCACCGTCGGGACCGAGCAGCTCGACACAGCTCGCCGCAACCCTGGTGCCCAAGGTGGTGCAGTGCATCTTCAGCAGTGAGACCTCGGCGACCGGTTCGTCTAGGCTCTGGTCGACCTGATCGGACACCGACATCAGCATGGCGCGGGCGGCAGTGATCTCGCCGCGGAGACGCGCAAGATCGAACTGGAGATCCTGCGCTTCGGCGACCTTCGACGACAGCAAATCACGCTCCATTGCCCAGGCAACGACGGAGTCGAAGGCGCCCTGTGCGAAGCCGACGCCCTGCGCGGCGGCACTGATGCGCGAACGGGTCACCGAACGCAATAGCAACGCATAGCCTTCGCCCTCAGCGCCCATCCGGGCGGCCACCGGAATCCGGCAATCTTGGAAGGACAACGCAACGGTGGAAGCGCCCTTCTGCCCCAGCTTCTTCATCGGCGCCCCGGCCTCGAATCCCGCAAGTACCGCGGTTTCCAGCAGGAATGCGGTCACTCCGCCCTTTCCTCGCGAGGGGTCCACCGTCGCGAAGAGGACTATGACGTCCGCTCGATCGCCGTTGGAGATAAAGGTCTTCTCGCCGTTGACGACGTACTCATCGCCCTCGCGACGGGCCACGGTGCGCATCGCCCCGACATCCGAGCCGGCTCCAGGCTCGGTGAGCGCGATCGAGCCGACAGCCGACCCGTCGCAGAGCCGAGGAACCCAGGTCTGGATCTGGTCCGGGGAGCCCTGCAGCTGGATCGGGTGGGCGCAGTGCATCTGCGTCATGTACACCGTAGAGGTGGAACCGCAGGCCGCGGCGATACGAGACAGCGCCTCGGCATAGGTTGCCGTGCTGGTTTCTGCACCGCCCAGGGACTTCGGGGCCAGCATGACGCCGAGCCCGGATTCCGCGAGATCGGCCAGCCCGGCTGTCGGGAATTCGGCGGCGATGTCGACCGCGGCCGCCTGCGGTTCGATCGTGCGCTCGATCACTCGGTCAACGGCGTCGACCACATCTGGATCGACTGACGCCCACTGTGATTTCATGATTCCTCCCGCTCAAAGATCGGCGCCCGACGCTCGGCGAAGGAGATGATCCCCTCCTGGCCGTCACGCGAGGCGATGGAGATCGCCGCCAGCGCGGCCTCGTGATCCAGTGCGGACGCGGCGAATGCCGGACGCGCGGCATCGAGGATGTTGGCGGTGCCGCGTCGGCTCCCGGTGGCAATTAGTTCGGCCAGACGGCGTGCTTCCGTCGCGGCTTCGGCGGGTGCCAGTGGCGGCACCGACAGCAGGCCGATCTGCCAGGCCCGATCGGCGTCGATCCGCTCGCCTCCCAGCATGAGTAGCAGCGCGGCGGGCTTGCCCACCGACATCGCAAGCCGTTGCGTACCACCGAATCCTGGAATGCAGCCGATACGCGCCTCGGGCAGTCCGAACCGGCTACGACTCGATGCCACCACCAGGTGGCAGGCGAGCATCAGCTCGAAACCGCCGCCGAGCGCGTAGCCGTCGACTTCGGCGATGACGGGGACGACAGAGTCGGCGATCGCCGACATGGTCCGCTGTCCGGCATGTATGAAGGCCTGTGCGTCCTCGACCGGAAGGGCGCGGATCTCATCGAGGTCCGCGCCGGCACTGAAGGCGCGTTCCCCACTGCCGCGGATCACGATGCAGCCCACCGAGGTGTCGTGGCGTGTTCCTTCGACCGTGTCTCGGATCTCGCGCAGCATCTGTGCGTTGAGTGCGTTGAGCTGTTCGGGGCGGCTGATCTCGATGGTCAGCACTCGCCCGTCCTGCGAGGTCTCGATCACGGAACCCACAATGTCTCCCTTCCTACCAGTTCGGAGATGGTCTTCTCATCGAGCCCGATCTCGGTGAGGATCTCGCGGCCATGTTCGCCGCGCATGGGTGCCGGAATCCGGGCTTGCCGGTCTTCGGGATCGGACGCCAGTCGCCATGGCGCTCCCACGCCGCGGAACACTCCCGCCACCGGGTGCTGGTAGTCGACGATCGCCTTGCGTGCCTCGACCTGTGGGTCGGTAACCACTTCTGACAGGAAGTTGATCCGGCTACAGGGCACGCCGACGTCTTGCAGCAGCTTGAGCGCCTCATTGGAGGACAGTGCGTTCAGGCGTTCCTGGAAGGCTCCGACGACCTCTTCGCGGTTGGCCCGGCGATCGGCATTGGTCGCCAAGTCCTCACGCTGTGCCAGTTCGTCGAGTCCCAGCGCGGCGCAGGACCGCTGCCAATGCCGATCGTTGCCGATCGCGACGACGATGGGCCGGTCCGCGGTACGCATCGGCTGGTAGATCGCCACCACCGAATCGGTGCCACCGCAGGGCTTGGGTTCTTCGTCGCCGGCCAGGAAGCTGGCAATGCGCGGCGACATGAATGCCAAGTCGGCCTCCAGGAGAGCGACGTCCACGATCTCGCCTTGGCCGGTCTGCTGCTGACGCACCAGTGCCGCAGCCACCGCGAAGGCTGCAACGGTGCCCGCGGCCACATCTGAGAGCGCGGTGCTGACCCGCTGTGGGACTCCGTCGACGCCGGTCACGCTCATCATCCCGGACCGTGCCTGGGCAATCAGGTCGTAGCCGGGCAGCCCGGCATCCGGACCGGTGAGCCCGAAGCCGGAGAACGCGCAGATCACCAGCTGTGGGAAACGTTCGCGCAGGCCGTCGAGACCGAGTCCGTGCTTGTCCAGTTTCACCGGGTTCAGGTTCTCGATGAAGACGTCGGCGGACTCGAGCAGCTGGAATAGGACCTTGCGGCCCTCCTCCCCGCGGATGTCGAGGCACATACTGCGCTTATTGCGGTTCACCGAAAGGAACCAGGCTGCCTCACCGTTGAGAAAGGGCGGCCCCCAGCCCCGGGCATCATCGCCCCCCAGAGGTTCGATCTTGATGACGTCGGCACCCATGTCCGCAAGGTACATCGAGGTCGTCGGTGCGGCGTAGGAGGAGGAGATGTCGACGACTCGCACGCCGTGCAATGGCCCGCTGCCTGTACTCATGCTCGTCTCCTTCGCCTCTACTGATCTGGTTTCATGTGACGTCATTGGTGCCGTCCCGTCCGCGGACCCAAGCCGCGTTCGGCGACCCGTGCGACGTGCAAGCGTCTGCCGCCGGTGCGCGCCTGGATGCCGATTGCGTCACGCAGCAGCCCGGTGAGCGGGTACTCGTCGATGTAGCCGTAGCCGCCGTGCGCCTGAATGGCGTCAATGCACACCGACGTCGCCGCACGTCCGGCGGTGGCGGCGAGGTTGTCGATCGAGGTGCGGTCCTCCAGTGCCCGATCCAGGGCAGTCTCGACTCCAGCCACCGTGAGATCCATGTCGGCGACGAGCGCGCGCAGCCCGGCGAAGGACCCGATTGGCACTCCGAATTGATGCCGTTCGAGCACATAGGATTGGGTCTCTGAGAGTGCTCTTCGAGCTACGCCCGCGAGAGCGGCGCCGGTGAGCAGGTCCCACAGGAAAGCGGCCTCGGCGGCGGAGCCTTCGAGGGCGGCGGCACCGTCGGGAATCGTCACCGAGACGAGGTCCGCCCGCTGCAGCCCCGTGCGGGCCTCGTGGTCCACCGACGGTGCCAGATCCGCCCAGGGCACCACGTGCAGGGAGGACGTGGTGCTATCCAACACCACCACCGCGTCCGGTCCCAGGGCGCCGGCCAGCACCGGACGCGATCCCGGAACGGCGAGGGCGAAGGTCGGTTCGGTGGCGGCCTCGGCATCGATGGCACGATCGGCCACGTACCGGCTCGCCAGCACGAACGCCAGCGAGGGATCGGTCTGGGCGACGGTCCGGACGGTGTACGCCAGCCACTGGAGGGCGTCGGGTTCGTCCGCTGTGTCCCGCGCGAGTTCCAAGAGGCCGGTCTCGCTCAGCGAGTTCCGCATGGCAGACAGCGCACTCTCGCCGTCAGCTGCCGAGGAGACGACCTTCGAGACGACCGCGAGAAAGTCTGTGAGTTCTGTATTGACTGAAGTCACCGGTGGAACCTCGCACGGTCGGGTTCGCGCCGCTGCTCGAAGGACTGCGACATCTCGTCCGCTTCCTGGGTGCTGCGGTAGGCCGTGAGCAGCAGGTCGTGCGCGATGCGCGCCTGCCCGACGACGCCTGAGTGACGACCGGAGAAGGCGGTTTTCAGCGCGCTGAGGGCGAACGGGCCTCGCTGCCGGAGAGTTTGGGCGATCTCGTGGGCATGTGCCACCGGGTCGTCGGCGATGTCGTTAACTAGTCCCATGTCGAGCGCCTGCTCGGCAGTGTATTTGCGGTTGAGGTACCACATCTCCTTGGCCCGTCGCCGGCCGATCGTTTCCTCCAGGTACCAGGTGCCATAACCGGCATCGAAGCTGCCGACCATCGGGCCGACCTGCCGGAATATTGCGTGCGGTGCGGCAACGGTCAGGTCGCAGACCACCTGCAACACGTTGCCCCCGCCGACCGCGTAGCCGTTAACCGCTGCGATGACGGGCTTCGGCATGGTGTCGATGAACTCGTACAGGTCGATCACCGGCATCACGCTGGAGTAGTCCAGCGAGGCAAGCTCCTCGTGTTCGCCGCCGATGCAGAAGAACTTGTCTCCCGCGCCGGTCAGCACGGCGACGTCGATGCTCTTCGTCTCACGCACCATGCGGAAGGCGTCGAGAAGCTCCCTCGCGGTCACGAAGCGGAGCTTGTTGGCGTTTTCCGGGCGGTTGATCGCGATGGTCGCCACCCCTGCATCCACAGTGACGACGATGTCCTCAAATGTCATAGCACTACCACTTCCGCAACGTCGGTCTGACCGTGGCCAGCCCTTCCTAGTTGGTAACTTGTTGACAGCAAGTTATATTATCTTACAGATAGTTGCAAGGGTCCCCACCCTTTCAAGCGAGCCACGAACCGAGGAGACGCGATATGACCACAGCTTCCACCCCGATCTGCGTAATCGGAGCGGGCACCATGGGACGTGGAATCGCACAGGTGGCACTGACCGCGGGCCATCCGGTGAGCCTGGTCGATCCGCAGCAGGCCCAGCTGGAGGCCGCCGCCACCGAACTCGCGGCACGCCTCGCCAAACGCCATCCGGAGGTCGCAGCCAACCTGGATGCACAGCTAGGCACGTATGCCGCCATCGATCAGGCCCCCAACCACCCGGGCACCGTTGTGATCGAAGCCGTCCTCGAGTCGCTGGAAGTAAAGGCCTCGGTATTCGCCGCAGCCGCCAAACACTTCGGGGACCGGTGCATCCTGGCCACCAACACCTCCTCGCTGTCGGTAACCGAGATCGCCGCCCGCTCGCCGCTACCGGATCGCGTGGTCGGATTGCACTTCTTCAATCCGGTTCCGGTGATGAAACTGGTCGAGGTAGTCACCGGCCTGCAGACCGATCCGCAGGTCACGGATCGCATCGACGAACTAGCCGTGACCTGGGGCAAACAGGTGGCGCGCGTCAAGAACGCCCCCGGCTTCATCGTCAACCGGGTCGCACGTGGCTTCTACGGCGAGGCGCTGCGGGTCCTGCAGGAACAGGCCGCCTCGCCCGCCACGCTGGACGCCGCCCTGCGGGGCGCCGGGCAGTTCCGGATGGGTCCGTTCGAACTGATGGACCTGATCGGCAACGACGTCAACGCCGCAGTCACCCGATCGGTGTGGACCGCGTTCAACTTCGACCCACGCTTCGAACCCTCCCGGATCCAGGACGAACTGGTATCCGCAGGCCGCTACGGACGCAAGCGCGGCCACGGCTTCTACTCGTACGCCGAGGACGCGGCCCCTCCGTCTCCGGCTCTCGTCCGCCCTGGCGACCTTCCCGGCACCGTCGGCTTGCGCGGACAGTGTGGTCAGCTGAAGGCGATCATCAGCCGCGCGGACATCGCCGCCGAGCCGCTCGACGGTGACGGCACCGAGCTCGTACTCGACGAGGCGATCGTCATGGTCACCCGCGGACTGACCGCCCACGCCGAGTCCGCAGCGCGGGGAGGGGCGCCGGTGGTGGTGATCGATCGATGGATCTCGGCGGAGAACGCCACCGGGCTCGCGGTGGCCGCGTCGCATCCCGAGGCACTGTCGACGGTCGCGGCGTTACTGGACCGCGCGGGCATTCACGCGTACCCGGTCGACGACGTCCCGGGTCTCATTGCGGCCCGGACCCTCGCGGTGATCGCCAACGAGGCCTGGGAGACGACCCTGCATGGGGTCGCGACCGCCGATGACATCGATGTTGCGATGCGGTTGGGCACCAACTACCCGGCCGGCCCATTCGAGTGGACCGCGGCCTGGGGCACGGGCGCAGTCGTGGGGATCCTCGACCGGCTGTGGGAGACGTACCACGACACTCGCTACCGTACGAGCCGAGCCCTCCGGGACGCCGCCGTCGTCTGACGCGGCAGACGCACAGAGCACCCTCGTCAGAAGGAAGGGAGGTGCTTCCACCTGGAAGCACCTCCCTTCTTTCCGGCTCACCGCGGTGGGGTATCCGAGTGCCGCCTGAGCCAATCGACCACCCCCGGCATGGTCTTCTTCCGCGCGGCTGACCCCATCAGGGCGCCCGCGTGGCCACCGGGGATACGCAGGATCGCCACGTCATCGGACCCAACCAGCTCGGCGAGTGGTTCCGAGTTCGCGGGCGGCACGAACTCGTCCTTCTCCGCGATGATCATCAACAGCGGAATGGTGATCGAATGCAGGTCCACGGGCCGGCCCGCCAACTCCGCTCCCCCGTTGACCAATCGATTTTCTCGGACGTAATCCTCCACCATCTCTACAAAAGATGGTGCGGCCATCGATCGATGGTCCCACGCCCAGTGATTGATGGCGCGGTGCGCGTCGGCGTAGCCGTCCCGCCACAGGTTCTCCCACAACGTGACGTACTGGACGATGTCCGAGGTCGGCTGCAACAGCCGGAACATGCCCCGGACGGCATCCTCCGGGACGAGGCCCGTCATCTCGTCCACCACATGGCGGGTCTCCAGCCGGCCGTCCTTGAAGCCGGTGAGAAACCCGGGGGCATGGTCGTAGTCGCAGGGCGGAGCGAACAGAACCGCGTTCCGTACCGGCACGTTGCTCCGGCTGCCGAGCAGCAGAGTCAGCATGAGCGAGCCCATGCAGTAGGCCCCCACCGACACCTCGTCGGCGCCGGCGATCCTGCGCACCGCATCGACAGCAGGCACGAAGTAGCCGTCCATATACGTTCCGAGGTCGTGCTCCCCTTCAGCCGCCTCCGGCCGTCCCCAATCGAACAGGAACACGTCGAAGCCCTCCGCGACCAGTTTCTCCGCCCATGAGTTTCCCGGAAACAGGTCGAAGATCGCCGAGTCACCAACCAACCCCAGGAACATCAGTACCGGTGGCCCATGCCGCACGTCGTCATTGCGGTAGCGCCACAGCTTCGCCTTCCCGAACGACCACACTTCGTCCTTCGGCGTATTACTCACCTGAGGGGGCGGGCGCCGCGCGATCAGCTCGATGCCCCGCCGGGCACGCAACTGCGTGCGCTCGACCTCACGAACCAGTCCGCGTGCGATATCCACCACCGGGCCGATCGGACTCATTCTGAATCCGTCGACTCTCGCTCGGTGACGGCCTGTTCACGACGCATGGCCAGCAGTTCACGTTGCACCTTGATGAGATCCCTGCGCAGAACGCGCACCTCGGCATGGGACGGGATCCCGACCAGGTGCAGACCGAAGTCCACCACCGCCTCGACGGGGGCAATCACCGCCTTCTTCACGCGTCCCACCTTGAGGGAGAACACTTGGAAGTCCGCGGAGCTGGTCGCGTTCTCCAGCGGGGCGCCGATCCGACGCTCGACACCGTCGAATGCCTTCCGCCACAGGGGCGACTCAGCGGCCATCCCCGCCACGCTCCTTCTCGAGCGGGTACCGCCAACGGACCAACGCGTTGGTGTACTGGTACGGATATGCGCTCCACGGTGCGGACCGCACCATCCCGGCCATCTGTTCGGGAGTCACGACCTGCGCCCCCGTCCACGCGGAACTCTCATCGTGGTGGTCTGCACCGAAGAACTCGGCGATGGCGTTGCCGGCTCCTGAGGCATCGTCATGGAGCATGTAGTGTCCCCAGCCCTCGAAGATGCGCAGCCGCGCGTTCGGCAGGTAGCCCGCCAGAATCGCACCGTTCGCCATCGGGATGATCCGATCACCGGATCCACTCAGGACCAGCGTCGGGTGGGCGACGGTAGGCAGCCATGGAAGGCTGTTGAACCTCGACATCGCCATCATTTGCAGCGTGTACCCGCGCATTGTCGGCGCCGCGCCGTGGTGCCAATCGGCCATCAGCTCCTTGAGTGCGATGCTGTTCTTCTCCTTCGGGGCGAGGTTCACCAGCTTCATCGTCGCCCGGTACGCGACCTTGGAGTGGTGCCGCGCGGGGGTCATCACAGCCATCAGCGCCAACATCGACCCCGGTACCGCTCCGGCTCCGCACGTCGCGCTGACCAGCGCCAAGCGTCGCACCCGCTCCGGCGCCTGGCGGGCGAGCTGTTGCGCGACCGCGCCGCCGAGTGAATAGCCGAGCACGTCCGCGGATTCGTGACCGAGCGCGTCGAGCACCTCGAGCGCGACATCGGCGATGTACGACAGGCTGTACGGCAGATAGGGCGCCTGCGAGCGTCCCACACCCGGCGCATCGAAGGTGATCACCTGGAAGTCCTCGAGGTGTGGCAATAGCGGCCCCCACATCGCGACGTTCGCCCCCAATCCGTTGATCAGTAGCAACGGCGGTCCCTCGCCGTGGACGCGGACGCGGACCTGCCGCCCGGAGATATCCAGGTACTGCTCGTTCACGGTCATCGTCCCCCACTCATCCGGCCACCTCGTCCATGCCCCACAACCGATTCCGCGCCTGATTCACATCCACCCGATGGGTGAGCAGCATCAAGTCCCGGTTCTCACCGTCGCTGTCCCGAACGAAATCGACGAGCAGCGCCTCCGGCTCGAACCCGATGTCCTGGAACATGGCGACCAACGCATCCTGTGCCGCGATCACCTCGACGTACACGTGGCTGCAGCCGAGCTTGACCGCCTCCAGCAGCGCCGCACGGGCCAGCGCCCACCCGACACCGCGGCCCCGATACGCCGCACCCACCACGACGCGGATCTCGGCGACGTGCGACGACCAACCCTCCCCCGCGAAAGCACCCGCCAATCCGGCGATCTCACCGGCACCGTCGAGCGCGGCCAGCCGCACTGCCGCCGTCTCCCGTTGGTAGTCAGCGAAAACCTTCACGGGATCAGACAGGTCCTCCTTGAGGAAACGTCGCCCCTGACCCGCCAAGGCCATCGCGAACCGCGTGAACGCGTCGAGGTCCCCCGGTTGCAGCGGCCGCACGACCGCTTCGGCCCGATCGTCAAGCTCTGACGGTGTCATGTTTCGTCACACCATTTCCCGGGTCGTCAAATATCACTCTATTCACAGCTTGTCTCGCATGACTCAGCGGCCGCCAAACGAAACAGTCCCGCCATCCGACTCGGACGGGTGGGATTGCAACTCCTCAGCGCCATACCGAATTCGGCGCTCATCGCGCACCGAAGTCAGTCCTCTTCGGAGCCGAGCACTTCCTGCGCGACGGCCATCGCGGCCATGGCCTTCGGCCAACCCGCGTAGAACGCGAGGTGGGTGATCACCTCGACCAGCTCGATGCGTGTCGCCCCGTTGTCCCGCGCCCGCACCAGGTGATAGCGGAGCTGCTCCACGTTGCCGCCCGTCACCAGGCATGCAACGGTGATCATGCTGCGCTCCTTCGCGCTGATCACCGCGCGCTCCCACACTTGGCCGAATAGGACGTCGTCGGTGAAACCGATCAGCCCCGGGGCGAACCGCCCCAGCGGATGCCGATCACCGCTGGGGCGCTGGTCTTTCTCCGACATCTGCACTCCTCATCCAACTGTTCGCGACACTCGCCGCAGGTCTCACAATCGTTGCGGGCCGACCACTGCGGGAATCACCCGCGCAGCAACGCCCGGTTCATCAATCGTTTCGGTGCGCTGGCATCATCGTCGTGACCACCGTCGTCGGGCGGTCACTCCGGTTCTGCCACGCATGGCGTGTACCGCGCTGAACCATCGTGTCACCGGCGCGCAGTACCGTCTCCCCTTCTTCCATGACCGCCCAGATCTCGCCGTCGATCACGGTCATCACGTCGATGGTCTCGGTGGTGTGCATTCCCGGCACGGCGCCGCCCTCCGCATTTCCGGGGCCGTAAATGTCCGCCATCGCCGCCGCGTACGCTGCAGCGGCCTCGGCCGAGATCGAGCTATCGGGCGGAAAGACCGTCGTCCGCACCACGACACCGGTGGCGGGTGGGGCCAACACCACTTCGTTTTCCAGCGTCGACTCGGAGTTCACCGAAATCGGCAACTCGTCCTCACGCCACAACTCCATCACCAGGGTCCCAGTCGGCCGACGTGTCCAGGGACTCGCCGGCCCGTCGGACGAAACAACCGACCTTCCCTCGTCATTCACGCCGGTCACCACAACCCGGGCCAACGCCGGCTCACCGCTACTCGTCATGCTGATACTCCTTCCATTCTGTGAACTGGGGGCGGGTGAGATCGGAGCAGTAGCCCCATCTCACGGCGCCGCGGTCAGGCCCGAGCCTCGCCGTACTCGGCGTCGGTGACCTCGGATTCCCAGTTCGTGGCACCCAGGGTGACCGATGTGTGCAGCATGAAGCGATCGTCGGCGGCACCGTGCCAGTGACGAACGCCGGGCGGAGTCCACACCATGTCGCCGGCGCGAACGGTGACAATTCCGTTCTCGTCGGACACATGCCCTTCGCCAGCCATGACGATGAGCAGCTGGCCGCCGACATGCGAGTGCCAGTAGGTCCGCGAACACGGCGCGAAAAAGTTGTTGCCAATCGCCACCCCGTCGGTCGGCGCCATCACCATGTCGCGCCAGGCCTCACCGGTGAAGGTCCCCTGCGCCAGGGCGGACGGCTCGCTGTTTGCTCCCCTGATAACTGTCAACATGGAATCGAAACTACTTTCTCTGTATATGCGTTGTTATCGTTTGACATTTTACACATTGCTCGAACGTGCATGCACGTATTCCGTCCGTTCGGGTCACCCACCGCGTAGGGCTCTACCGAGGCGAGTCGCGGCCGTGAGAACCATGTCCTTCGCAGTTTCGATGAGCGCAAGATGGTGGGCGAACCCGTGCATCTGGTCGTCGGCCACGAGGAGCGTCACCGGCACCTCGGCTTGCCGCAGCAGTCGTGCGTATTCGATCCCCTCATCCCGGAGCACGTCGTACTCCGCAACGCACAGCACCGTCGGGGGCAGGTCCGCCAGAGAACCCTGGAGTGGAAACAGGTGGGGATCCTCGCGCACCCACTGCGACGGCAAGTACGCATCCCAGATCCACTTCATGAACGACCGATCGACGGTGAACCCGGGACCACGTTCGCCGTAGGAGGGCGTCCCCGGGTCCCAGTAGTCGAGCACGGGATACAGCAGGAAGTGCGCCGCGAGCTGGCGCGCGCCCCGCTCTCGGATCCGTTTCGCCAGTGCGGTCGCGATGGTCCCGCCGGCGCTGTCGCCGCCGAGAGCGAATGCGCCCGGCTCAACATCGAATTCGTCACTATTGGTCACCAGCCACTCGAACACGACATCGCCATCGTCGATCGCAGCCGGATACGTGTGCTCGGGGCTCCTCCGGTAGTCCACCGAGAAGACGCTGCACTGCGCGACCTCGGCGATAGTCCGGCACAGTTCGTCATGCGTATCGAGGTCGTTGAAGACCCAGCCGCCCCCGTGGAAGAAGACGAGCGCCGGGTTCCGATGGCCGGGCGGCCGATAGGCACGCACTCGGATACCCCGATCCCCGGCGGGAACGATGAAGTCCGCGACGCGCAGCGACGACGGCTCGGCCTGCCTGATGAGTGCTGAGCGCATGCGAACACGAGCAGCCTCGAGTGGAATCTCGTAGGACGGGGGCAACTGGGTGGCGGCGACCCGCATTTCCTCCGCCGCCGGGTGCAGCGTCTTCGGGTGCCGTTCATCCATGCTCACTCGGCCCTCGTCGAATCGATCGCTTCCCATCTCGGGAGGGCAGCCACGATGTCATTCACGGGGATACCACTCGGCCATGAGCTGACTCTGATCCGCATCGCCGCCGAACCTCTCGATCGCCGTCTCCGTCATCTCTTCCACGAGATGTCCGATCGGCGTCGCGTGGTTCATGCTCGCGGCGAGTTCGTTTGCCAGGTGAACATCTTTCCGCATGAGATCGAGCGTGAACCCCTGCAGCTTGTAATCGGGCTCGCTCAGCAGAGTCGGGAACGTGTACTCGGTCGTGTAGTTCCTCCCGGTCGAGCTGTTCAGCACCGCGACGACCGTGGACTGCTCGATACCGCACGCCTGCCCGAGCCGGATGGCCTCCAGCGCGGCGAACCGATTGCAACTGTTCAGAAGATTGTTGACCAGCTTCATCGCGTGACCGGCACCGACCGGGCCCACGTGATGGACGTCCGGCGTCACCGCCTCGAGCACCTCGACAACCTCTGCGAACACGTCGTCGTCGCCACCCACCATCAGGGTCGCCGTACCCTCGCGGGCCCGCCGGACACCGCCCCCGATCGGCGAATCGAGGAACTTCACTCCACGTTCGCCGAGGGCCGCAACGACCTGGTAATCCGCCGTGGGGGTTCCGGTGGTGATATCGACGACGACGGTGCCGACGGCGAGGTCCTTCGCGATCCCCTCGTCCCCAAAGAGCAACTGATCGACATGCGTCGGAGCGGGGAGGCACAGGAACACGACCCGACACGTCCGGGCGATCTCGGCCGCGTCGGTGAAGGTGGCGCCGGCGGCGACCAGTTCGTCCGCAGCCACACGGTTGCGATCGTTGACGTACAGATCGAAGGGCTCGACCAGGCGGCTCGCAATCGCGGAGCCCATCGCCCCGATCCCGATGAATCCAATCTTCTCACTCATAGCATTGACTCCTTAACTGTCCAATAATCCAGCTGGCCCGGCGAAGCCAGCGACTCAGTCCACAGCGATGGACGCGCCGAGGTGCCAATCAACGAAGGCCTGGAGGCCGTCTTCGATCCGGGTGCCCAGGATCGGACCGAGGTCTGCGAGCATCAAGTCCCGGGACACCTGCTGATACCGCACCAATTCGGGCTGCCAATCGATCGTTGCCGCGTCGCCCCCGACGAGTTCGACGAGAATGCGAAACAGCTCAGTGGTGTTGATCGGCTCACCGACCACGTTGATCGCCTTCGCCCCGGAGTCGACGTCGATCGCGGCAAGAAGCGCCGCGGCCGCATCATCGACGTACACCAGATCGTGAAGCGCGTCGGGCGCCCACCGCACCACCGGGGCCCGGCCCGCGCGCACGGCGTCGATGGCATCCATCATCATCCCGCCGATCGAGTTGTCCCGGTTTACTCCGGGACCGTAGATGGTGCCGAGCCGCAGGGAGATGAACTCCGCCCCTCCGGTGTTCGCATGCGCCTCGAGATATGCCTCGACGGCCAGCTTGCTGGCTCCGTACATACCGATGCCGCTCCCCTCGGCGACCTCGTTTTCGCGATGGCGGTACGTCCGACGCTTCGCGAAGTTCCCGTAGACACTGTGCGACGAGCCGTAGACGATGCGCCGCACCCCATGGCGCTTTGCCGAATCCATCAGGCCGTAGGCGGCCGCCACGTTCACCTCGAATGCGGCCCAGGGGTCGTCGAGCCCTGCCACCGCGCGAACAGCCGCTAGATGAACGATGCTTCCCGACCTGGCCACCAGAGCGTCAACCGCCTCTCGATCCCGGAGGTCGATGTCGCATCGCTCCACGTCGGACAGTTCACCGAAGGTCTTGGATCGGTCGGTCCAGTGCGAATCCGCGGCCAACACGCGATAGCGGCCCGATGTACTCAGCTGCTCGACCAGCCTCGATCCGACGAATCCGGAAGCACCGGTCACCAGCACGACTTCTTTCGATCCCGTCACGCCAACCTCTTTCGATTGTTCCAACTCACCCGCCCACACCCCCGAGCCGACGAAAAGGATCGAAGACGCAGTGACATTCGACACACGATTTCAGCAGATATTTTACCAGCTGTCAACTATCTGACTTATGATATTCTGTGCACAGAGTCCTTGGCTAGCAGAAGCCCGACCGTGAGATCGACGCGCACGAGCGATCGGCCGTGGTTTACCGCCACAATGCCCATCAGGACGAGGAGGACGCCCCCCTCACCCGACGTTCCCACCCAAAGGAGATAGAGCAATGCTCATGGAACACCGACACGGGAAGTTGTTCGTCGATGGTCGATGGATTGCAGCGCGCGGCGAGCGCATCCCCGTCGTCTCCCCGGTCAGCGAAGAACTCCTCGCCGACGTGGCGTCGGCATCGCCTGCCGACGTCGATCTCGCTGTAGCCGCGGCCCGCGTGGCCTTCGACACCGGCCCGTGGCCCCGCATGTCGCTCGACGAGCGCATCGCCGTCGTACGGCGGCTTCGCGGATTGTTGATTGACCATGCCGAACAGATCGCGGAACTGATCACCACCGAGATGGGGTGCCCGATCACCCAATCCCGCACCATCCAGGCAGCGAACCCCGTGCGGGTGATCGATGCGTATCTCGACTTCATTGATGAGTACCCGTTCCGCACCGTCCGGTCGGGACCACTCGGAAACGCATTGGTGACAAGAGAACCCGTCGGGGTGGTCGGGGCCGTCGTCCCCTGGAACGTGCCGATGGGTATCAGCATGCAGAAGATCGTGCCGGCGATCCTCGCAGGATGCACATTCGTGCTGAAGCCGGCACCGCAGACGACGCTGGACGCGTACCTGCTGGCTGAGCTCATCGAACGGGCGGGGTTCCCCGCAGGTGTGATCAACGTCGTGCCCGCCGAACGCGAGGCATCGGAGCACCTGGTCGCGCATCGCGGGGTGGACAAGGTCACCTTCACCGGTTCAACGGACGCAGGTCGCAGAATCGCATCGCTGTGCGGCGCGAATATTCGTCGTGTGACGCTCGAGCTCGGCGGCAAGTCGGCCGCCGTGATTCTGGACGATGCCGACATGAACGCGACTGCCGAACTGCTCCGTATGGGTTCCTTCAGGAACAACGGTCAAGTCTGTACTTTGAAGACTCGCATCCTCGTCTCCGAGAAGCGGGAGAGTGAACTTCTGGATTCACTCGCTGCGATGATCGACACGATGGCAGTCGGCGATCCGCACCACGATGCGACCGAGATCGGTCCGCTGTTCAGTGAGCGCCATCGCACCACGGTCGAGAAGTACATCCGAATCGGTCAGGAGGAGGGTGGCCGAATCATCAAGGGCGGCAACCGCCCCGCCGGCCTCGAGCACGGATGGTATGTGGAACCAACGATCATTGCCGGAGTATCCAGAGGCGCGACCATCGCACAGGAGGAGATCTTCGGGCCGGTGGTGTCCGTGATGACCTACCGCGACGAAGAGGACGCGATCGCCATCGCGAACGACTCGCAGTACGGCCTCAACGGTGCCGTCTTCTCTTCGGATCTCGAACGCGGGCTACAGGTCGCCAGCCGGTTGCGCACCGGCGTGGTCGAACTGAACGGCAGTCCGATCGGACTGCAGTCGCCGTTCGGTGGATTCAAGATGAGTGGAATCGGCCGAGAGAACGGGGTCGAAGGATTGGAGGCGTACACCGAACTGCGGTCGATCGGCCTGCCGGCGGAGTTCGCGCAATCCCTGGCCTGACCGCCACTGACGGACTACAAACGTGGAGGCCCGGAACCGAGAACTGGTTCTGGGCCTCCGACGTTACGGATGAGCTACTCACCACGCATATGCTGCCGGAGCCTCACCGCCGGGCCCCGGGAAGATCGTGTCCAACTCCGCCATCGTCTCCGCGGACAACGACACGTCCAACGCACGAGCGCTCTGGTCGAACTGTTCGACGGTCCGCGGCCCCGCAATGATCGTGGAGACGACGGGATTCGCCAGCAGCCAGGCGGTCGCGACGTCGGAGGGACGCTCACCGATCTGCCGGCAGAGTGCTTCATAGGCCTCCAGCTGGGGACGGATCCGCTCGATCCGGGCCTGCATTTCGGGGCGGCTGCGGCGACCGCTGCTGGCGTTGTCGAGCACCCCTCCGAGGAGGCCACGCCCCAATGAACTCCATGGAATCAGCCCGATCCCGTAGTTGCGCAACGCCGGAATCAACTCGAGCTCGATTGTCCGCTCGGTCAAGTTGTACAGACTCTGCTCCGAAACCAGACCGAGAAAGTGGCGGGAATTCGCGATGCATTGCGCGGTCGCGATATCCCATCCCGCGAAATTGCTGCTACCGACGTAGCTGATCTTTCCCTCCCGGACCAACTGCTCGAATGCCTGCCACACCTCTTCCCACGGCGTGGTTCGGTCGACGTGGTGCATCTGATAGACGTCGATGTGGTCGGTCTGCAGCCTGCGGAGGCTCGCCTCACACGCCCTACGGATGTGATAAGCCGAAAGCCCGCGATCGTTCGGACCGGTATCCATCGGCTGGTAGACCTTGGAAGTCAGGACGATCCTGTCCCGTCGGGAGGGGTCCTGTGCCAGCCACTTGCCGATGATTTCCTCGGAAGTGCCGAATCCCTTCTCCATGTCGGGAGTCTGCGGACCACCGTAGACATCCGCCGTGTCGACGAAGTTGATGCCCAACTCTACTGCGTGATTGAGAATCTCGAAGCTTCCCGCCTCGTCCGTGACGAATCCAAAGTTCATCGCTCCCAGACCGATTCGACTCACCTTGAGCCCAGAACGCCCCAGCCTGTTGTATTCCATTTCCCTCTCCTTAAGTCTCATTCCAGAGCCGCCCGAACCCCGATCACGATGATCCACGCACCATTCTCAGACCTGCATGATGTCGTTCCCGCCGCCCGGCCAGCCCCGTTGCGCGCACCGCTCTAATTCGCCAAGCTGTACTGCTCCATCACGTTGAGCACCAGCCTGCGCACCTCGGGCCGGGCGATCAGGGCGATATTCGCGGCCAAACTCTCCTTCAGCGCGGCGTCCAGCTCGACCGTCGCCGCGGCACGCGCGATCCGCTTCGCGTTCGCATACGTCGCCACCGGCCCGTGCGTCATCTCGCGGGCCACCTCGGCCGCCCGGCGTGCGAGGTCCTCGGTGTCGCACACCTCGCTCACCATGCCGGCCGCCAGTGCCTGCGCGGCATCGATGAACTCGCCCGTCGCAATCATCCGGGATGCCTTCTCCAGACCGATCAGCTTCGGCAGCAGGTACGCACCGCCGGCCACCGGCACCATGCCGAGGTTGACATAGCTCTCGGCGAACCTCGCTTGGGACGCGGCTAGGCGCACATCACAGGAGAGTCCGAAGTCCAGCCCGCCGGCAGTCGCGTGGCCGTTGTATGCGGCGATCACCGGAACCGGGGTGTTCCACAGCAACCGCACCGTGCGCTGCACGGCCGGCATCCAGGTGACGGCGAGGTAGTCCATCAACCCGTCGGCACCGTCGGCGGAGTACACCGCGTACATGTCCTTGACGTCGGCGCCGGCGCAGAACACCTTGCCGGTGCCAGTAAGCACCACCGCACCGATGCCGTCGGTCTCGGCGAGGTCGGCGACCGCATCGCCCATGCGGGTCACCACGTCGGGGGTGACCGAGTTGCCCCGGTCGGGCCGGTTCAGTCGTACCGTGCCCACACCGTCCACGGTATCGATGACGATGTCATCGGTGGACTCGATCACTGCGTCAGCCACGTTCCTTCACCACTTTCGTTACGTTGCGCGGCACCACGGTAGGGTCCTCGACCCACGACCGCACCAGCCGCTTGATGTCACCGCGCGCGATCTTCGCCGCCTTCGAGGCGCGCGGGATCGGATCGGTCGAGATGTACACGTGACCCGGGCGTTTGAACCCCGCCAGGTTCTCGCGCAGCACCGCGGCCAGCTCCCCGCTCACGTCGGCCCACAGTGCGTCGATGTGCACGTACGCCGCCGGGGTCTCGCCCCATTTCGGGTCCGGCACGCCCACCACCACCGCCTCGCGGACCATCGGATGCAGTTCGAGTGCCCGCTCGATCTCCACCGGCTGGATGTTCGTGCCACCCGTGATGATGGTCTCGCTCGCACGACCGACGATGAAGATCCGGCCGCGCTCATCGAAGTGCCCGAGGTCGGAGGTCCGCCACCAGCCGTCCGGCAGGGTCCGATCGGCATGCTCCACCTCGCCGCCCAGCAGGGTCGGTGCCACGCTCGCGGTGCGGATCACCAGCTCGCCGTCGACCCCCGGCTCCGGCTGGTCCTGGACGGCACCGTCGGCGTACACGGAGAACTCGACGCCCGGCACCGGCCGGCCGATCGAGGACCACAGCGACCGGTCGCGCATCTCGGCACGGGTGAGCAGCGTGGTCGACGCTGGGGCCTCCGTCTGCCCCCAGCAGTTGATCATCGCGTCGGTGTACTCGGTGAGCACCTCGAGCGCAGGCAGCGCGGCGGGCTCACCGGCGAGCATCAGGCAGCCCAGCGACGAGGTGCGGAGCCGTTCGAGGCCCGTGATCTCGGAAAGCCGCCGCAACATCGTGGGCACCGCGAACATCCAGGTGATGCCGCGCTCGACAATCACGTCGAGCATCTGCTCAGGATCGAACCTGGTCATCACCACGTTGGTGCCGCCGCACAGCAGCGTCGGCAACACACTCCAACCGCCGGCGTATACCAGCGGCGCCACCTGCAGGGTGCGCGGCGATGCGGTGGGCGCACTGGTGCTCATCACCCAGGTGTTGCCGAGGATCGCCGCGCGGGCCCCGCGATGCGTGATCGGGATGCCCTTGGGCTTTCCTGTCGAGCCCGAGCTGAAGCGGATGTGATAGAGGTCGTCGGGCCCGGTGGCCGCCTGCACCGGCCCGGATGCCCCACCGGCGACCAACTGGTCGAAGGAGGTCCAGCCGTCTCGTGCGCCGATGACCACCTTGTGCACCGCGGAGCCCGCGAGCACGCCGTCGAGCACCTCGGCCGAGGACGGATCCGCAACAACCAGCCCGACGTCGGCGAGGTCCACGCACCGCCGCAGCTCGTTCGGGGCGAAACGATTGTTCAGCGGCACCTTGACCAGGCCCGCCTTGAGCAGGGCGAACTCCAGCACGACATACTCGATGTGGTTCTCGGAGACCCATGCCACCCGCCCGCCGGGCCGCAGGCCGAGACCGAGGAAGGCGTTCGCGAGCCGGTTGGAGGCGGAGATCAGCTGCTCGATGGTGAGCGACCGCTGACCGGTCGCCTCCTCCACCGCGATCTCGTGGCCGGGTCGCCGCTGGACCTGGCTCATCAACTGCACCACGGTCTGAGCGACGGCCGACGATTGTGCGCTCATATTCAGTTCTGCCCGAATCCGATTGGCATGGTGGCCACGGACAGGCCACCGTCGACCACGATGGTCTGGCCGTTGATCGCAACGCTCTCCGGCGAGCACAGGAAGGCCATCACGTCGGCCACCTCTGACGGGGTCGCGTAGGCGCCCGAGGGGGTCTGGGTCAGCCAGTTCTTCGCGTAGTCGTCCCAGGAATCGCCGGCGTACAGCCGGAACGAATCGGTATCGATCGGGCCGGGGCACACTCCCACCGCGGTCACGCCGTCACCGGCGAGCTCCACGGCCAGGTTCCGGACAATGGACTCCATGCCCGCCTTGGCCGCGCCGAGCAGGCCGTGCAGCGGCAGCGCCCGGAAGCTGTCCCAGCCGCTCACCGCGAGCACCCGGCCCCCGTTCCGCATGTGCGGCAGCGAGATACGGACCAGATCCAGGAATCCCTGGATGGTGATGCCCATGGTCTTCTCGATGTGGTGCGCGCGGATGTCCATCAACGGTTTGAACGCGCTGGCTGCGGCGTTGGCCACTACCACGTCCAGGCGGCCGAACCGCTCGACGGCGGCGTCCACCAACTGCTGTACCGATTCGGTGTCGGAGATGTCGGCCTTGAGCGCCAACGCGGTGCCGCCGACCGCCTCGATCTCGGCGACGGTCTTCTGCGCCGACTCGTCGTCGCGACGGTAGTTGACCACGACGTTCGCGCCCTTCGCACCCAGCTTCAGGGCGAGCTGCTGGCCCATTCCGCGGGATCCGCCGGTGATCAGGACGGTCTTGCCTCGCATGTCCATGGATGCCTCTCGGTGTTGTTGTGACGAGCGCGTGTGATGCGCTTGATCGAAGGTATGGGCCGGCTCTACGAGCCCATGGTCAACCCACCGCCGACGCACAGCGTCTGGCCGGTGATGTAGCTGGCGCCGTCACCGGCGAGGTAGGCGATCGCGTCCGCGATCTCGGACGGCTCGCCCAGGCGGCGCATCGGAACGCCCCGCAGGATGCTGTTCAGCACGGCGTCACCGTCGCCCTGGGCATCGTCGCCGCCGGCGATGCCCTGCTCCACCAGCAGCGGCGTCGAAGTGATGCCGGGCGCGACGGCGTTGACCCGGATGCCGTAGCGGGCCCACTCGCGGGCCAGCGACTTCACCAGGCCGATCACCGCGGCCTTGGCCGCGGAGTACACCGCCTCCCCGGAGGTGCCGACGGTACCGGCCTCGGACGAGGTCAGCACGATACTGCCGCCGCGCTCTCGCATGGCCCGCGCCGCGGCGGCCGAGAGGTAGATCGCCGACATCAGGTTGACGTCGATGATCCGCTGCCAGTACTCGGGCGTCTCGTCGAGGAACTTGGTGATCGCGGTCCAACCGACGGTCGAGATCACGGTGTCGAGATGCCCGACCCGCGCCACCGCCGCGGCGACCAGCCGGTCGCAGTCCTCGTGCCGGGTGGCATTCCAGGACTCGCCCAGGTCAACGATGTTCTCGTGCTCGGCGGAAAGCGCCGCCACCGCATCGGCATTCAGATCCGCGGCGACCACGCACACACCCGAGCCCGCCAACTCCAGCGCGGTGGCACGTCCGATGCCGGAACCGGCGCCGACCACCAAAGCAGTGCGGGTCTCGTTGTTCTCTGCCATGAAAATGTCTCTCCTCGTCATATGGGCGGCTACGGGTTGCGGCGCGCCGGTCTCACACCCGCGGACGGTGCGCATACTGCCAAATATTAAACAAGTCTAATGTCTAACAATTTCTCAACGGAGCTCGTCGTGCGCCCAGCTCAGGGCCTCCACCACCGGCACCAGGCCAAGGCTGGTGCCCAGCATCAGGATCACCGCCTGCTCGATCGCCTCGACGGGCACGCCCGCGTCCCGCGCGCGGTTGCAGTGCACGCGGAAGCCGCCCTCGTTGCGGGTCACGGCGAAACCGACCAACAGGCTGAGCTCACGCTGCCCGGGTTCCAGCGGCCCGTGGGCGTCCTGGGCCACGCGCAGCGCGCGGAACGCGTCCGCGGCGGCAGAGGAAGTCTCCCGCAGCCGATCCAGATTGGAGATGAAGCTCTCATGCTTGCTCAGGGGGTATTCGGGTTTCATTGGTGTTCTCGTCCCTTACCTCGAAATAGGGGTCAGTTGCTGGTGTCGCCTGCGGCGAGCCGCGCCAGGGCCGGCACGTGGTAGCCCTCCGCGTATTCCGCGCCGGCCTGTCGAATGGAGGCCTCGGGGGCACGGGCGTAGAGCCGACGACGGCTCACGAACGAGCCGGACTGGCGGTGCACTCGCACCGCCGCCTCGACCGCTGCGACCAGGGAGACGGTGCCGTCCAGCAGCGGGGCACCGTCGACCTCGCGGATGTTCACCGCGTTCAGGAACGCGGTCAACCGCCCGCCGGCGGGAATCACCACTTCGGCACCCTTGTCCAACGAGGCGCGGGCGGCGGCGGTGAACGAGTCGATCGCCTTCTGCCGGCCGTCCGGATCGGAGAAGCAGGCATCCAGCTCATGCGGCGTCAGCCCCATGCACTCGATGCTCGCCAGCCGCTCCCGCAGACCGTACTTGGCCACGTTCTCCTCGAACCGGCCGCCGAAGTAGGGGTTCACGCCGACCAGGGAGAACTGGCTGCCCATCATGCAGGAGGTGAGCATCGAGGTCTCCCCCAGCCCGAGGACCGGGATGTCGACCATGGACCGCGCCTCGCGCAGCGCGGGGTCGAGGATGTTGCCGATCGCAATCGCGTCGAAGCCGTCCTGTTGGGCCTCGATCGCGGAGTCCATGATGGACACCCAGTCAAGGACCTCGAAGAACCGGAAGCTGTCAATCCGTCCCACCCGGGTGCCGCGCAGCTCGACCTGGGTGCCCGGCGATTTCACCTGGTCGATGTACGACCTCAGGTAGGGGAAGTAGTTCGGCGAGTACTCCTCGCGGGACATGCTGAGGTAGAGGATCTTCATCTGTTTCATCCCACTCGTTCGAAGATTGCGGCGAGGCCCTGGCCTCCACCGATGCACATGGTTTCCAGCCCGTACCGCGCACCGCGGCGGTCCATCTCGCGGAGCAGGTTCGCCAGGATCCGGCCCCCGGTCGCGCCGATCGGGTGGCCGAGGGAGATGCCCGAACCGTTCACGTTGACCCGGTCCAGGTCCGCGTCGGTCAGCCCCCAACCCCGGAAACAGCCGAGGACCTGCGCGGCGAAGGCCTCGTTCAGCTCGATCAGGTCCATGTCCGACCAGGACAGCGAGGCCCGCGCCAGCGCGCGCTCTGCCGCCGGGACCGGACCGATCCCCATACGGTTCGGCTCCACGCCCGCGAGTGACCAGCTGACGAGGCGGGCGAACGGCTTCAGGCCCAGCTGCTCGGCCTTCGCCCGCGTCGTCACGATCGCCACGGCGGCGGCGTCATTCTGCCCGCTCGAGTTGCCGGCGGTCACCGTAGCCCCCGGGAGCGTGGCGGCCATCATCGGCTCGAGCCGCGCCAGCGACTCGACTGTGGTGCCCGGGCGGGGGTGCTCGTCCCGCGTCACCACCAGCGGATCACCCTTGCGCTGCGGCACCGAGACCGCAATCGTCTCGTCGTCGAACAACCCCGCCGCCATCGCGGCACCCGCCCGTTGCTGCGACCGCGCAGCCCAGGCATCCTGCTGCTCGCGCGTGATGCCGTAGTCGCGTCCGACGTTCTCCGCGGTCTCGATCATCCCGCCCTCGACCGGGTACCGCCAGCCGCCCGAGTTCCGGCGTGGCGCCGCGAGGCGGTCCAGCAGCTTCGGCTGCCCACCGGCGTTCCAGCGACCGTTCGGGATGTAGTACTCGGCCTGACTCATGCTCTCGGCCCCTCCCGCCAGGACCAGGTCAGAACCACCGGTCGCGACCTGCATGCAGGCGTACAGCACGGCCTGCAGACCCGAACCGCAGCGGCGGTCGATCTGCAGCCCCGGCACCGTGACATCGAGGCCGGCGTCCAGCGCCGCGATCCGTCCGATGGCCGCGGCCTCGCCGTTGGCGTAGCCCTGACCGAAGATGACGTCGTCGACATCCGCACCGGCCAGGCCGGTGCGCTCGACCAGCCCGGCGATCACCGTCGAGGCCAGGGTCGTGACCGGCACCTCCTTGAAGATCCCCCCGTACCGACCGACGGGGGTGCGGACCGGTTCGCAGATGACTGTTTCTACAGTGGTGTTCGTCATCGCCTAGACGCTCGACTCTCCGCCGTCGACGGCGATGGTCTGGCCGGTGAGGAAGTCCGGCGCGTTCAGTGCCAAGTAGGTGACGACGTTCGCCAGCTCCTCCGGTGTACCCATCCGGTACGCGGGGATCCCGCGCAGCACCTTCTTGTACGCCGCCTCGTCCGCCCGCATCTCGGCGTTGATATCCGTGGCGATGTAGCCAGGCGCCACCGCATTCATCTGGGCACCGAAGCGGGCCCACTCGGCCGCGACCGAGCGGGTGAAGTTGATGACCGCTCCCTTCGACGCGCAGTACGCCGAGAAGCCGGGGCGGCCGACCAGGCCGAACACCGAGGCGATGTTGATCGCGCGACCGGCACCCGCATCCCGGAACCGCCGCCCGGCCTCACGGCTGCAGAGGAACAGGCCACGGACGTTGGTGTTGAAGATCCGATCCCATTCCGCCTCGTCCATGTCGACCATGTTGGTCTGGGTGGCGATTCCGGCGTTGTTGACCAGCACGTCGAGCTTCCCGAAGGCCTTCTCGGTGTCATCGAAAAGGCCCGCGACGGACTCGGGATCCATGACGTCGGTGGGACGGACCAACGCGGTCCCCCCGTCTGCCTCGATCGCGTCCCGCACACCCTCGATCGCGGACACGGTGCGGCCCGACAGAACGACCTTGGCACCTTGTTTGGCGAGCGAGCGCGCGACGCACTCCCCGATGCCGCGCCCGGCCCCTGTGACGACTACCACTGCATTAGACATGTATGTAATATGTCTGACAGCTAGCTTTCAGTCAAGCTGTCATCACAGACTTATCCAGTCAAGCTGTCATCACAGACTTATCGCAGAGGAGTTCGATCGACATCATGAGACGTCTCGTGCGCACCGAGGGCCTGACCGCCGAGCAGGACGAGATCCTGGCCGTTGTCCGGCAGTTCGTGGACAAGAAGATCATCCCGGTCGCCACCGAACTCGAACACGCCGACGAGTACCCGACGGAGATCGTCGAGGGGCTCAAGGAGCTCGGCATCTTCGGCCTGATGATTCCCGAGGAGTATGGCGGTCTCGGGGAGTCGCTGCTCACCTACGCCCTGGTGGTCGAGGAGATCGCCCGCGGCTGGATGAGCGTGTCCGGCGTGATCAACACACACTTCATCGTGGCCCACATGCTCAACCAGCACGGCACGGAGGAGCAGAAGCTCGAGTACCTGCCGCGCATGGCCACCGGCGAGGTGCGCGGCGCCTTCTCGATGTCGGAGCCCGGGCTCGGCTCGGACGTCTCGGCCATCACCACCAAGGCCACCAGGACCGCCGACGGCTATGAGATCACCGGCCAGAAGATGTGGCTGACCAACGGCGGATCCTCCACCCTGGTGGCGGTGCTCTGCAAGACCGACGAGGGCTCCGAGTCGGTCTACAAGAACATGACCACCTTCCTTGTGGAAAAGGAGTCCGGCTTCGGCGAGACGGCCCAGGGGGTCACCATCCCCGGCAAGATCGACAAGATGGGCTACAAGGGCATCGACACCACGGAGATGATCCTCGACAACCATCGGATCTCCGCCGACCAGGTCCTCGGGGGCACCCCCGGCAACGGCTTTTACCAGATGATGGACGGCGTCGAGGTCGGGCGCGTCAACGTCGGCGCCCGGGCCGTCGGCATCGCGAATCGCGCATTCGAGCTCGGCATCCGGTACGCGCAGCAGCGCGAGACGTTCGGAAAGCCGATCGCACAGCATCAGGCGATCCTGTTCCGGATCGCGGAGATGGCCACCAAAGTGGAGACCGCGCACTCCATGGTGGTCCGTGCCGCCCGGCTCAAGGACGCCGGCGAGCGCATGGACGTCGAGGCGGGGATGGCGAAGATGATCGCCAGCGAGTACTGCAACGAGGTCGTTCAGGACTCGTTCCGCATCCACGGCGGCTACGGCTACTCCAAGGAGTACGAGATCGAGCGACTGTACCGCGAAGCGGCGTTCATGCTGATTGGCGAGGGCACCTCGGACATCCAGAAGATGATCATCGGCAGATCCCTACTCAAGGACTATCGAATCTAGACCGAAATACGGCGCGCAGAAACGACAGAAAACAGGAAGCCGGCTTGATTCATCAAGCCGGCTTCACTGGTCGCTTCTACCAGGCGTAGTCCTCGGGCGCTGTCCGATACCCCGGGAATATCGTATCGAGACGTGATGACGGCATCGAGACTCAATTCAAGCGCCGCCGCAGCGTCGTCGAGATCGTGTTCGGTACGCGGCCCCACGAAGGGTGCCCGTGATCCCGTGCGCACCAGCACCCACGCGAGAGCCATCCGCGCCGGCGGGACCCCCACACAACAGTTTCATACTCCTTCAGCTACCTCCGGAACCCGCGAGCTGCTCCTACGTGAATCGGGCCCCTGGACTTCGCAGCCGATTACACCCCGATGCAGCGGGCCCATGCCAGAATTCCGATGAGCACGCTGCGTCGTTGCCGGAGCGCGATCTGGCCAATGCGGTGGGCAGGTATGTTTTGCCGACGCCCACGGCGCCGAGGACCAGCCTGCAGTGGCCGGCGTCGGCGAAGCGCAACGAGACCAGATCCGACAACGCCCGTCGTAGTGCAGGTCGTCGAGTGCGTTTCAGGTGTCGATCCGCATGTTGAATTTCAACCCGGCCTTCGCCGAACGTATTGGCGCCGAACGCGATTCGCGGCGTGACACTTCGTCGGCCAAACAGTTCCAGGAAGGCGAGGTGGCTGAGCTGGTGCTGTCGGGCCAGCGCCAGTCGCTGCGGCAGGATGTCCTTCGGTGCGCCGAGTTTGAGGGCTTTGAGATCGCGATCCATCAAAATTTCTTTTCCACATTCGATCATCGAGCACCCCTCGACGGGTTTGATACCAGTGCTCCGGCCGCCATCGTGACGACCGAAGCCCGCCGTCCATGTTCGACGGCGGGCTCCTGGTCTTCACCTGCGAGGTTGTCGCTTCGTATCCGTCATGTGGCGGCTAATCGACGGTGCCGGCGCCGCTCGTACTCGTCACGCGGCACCTCCGGTGCATCCTTCCGACCCAGGTCGTCCATATGCACCCGGTAGGTCTCCCGCGTGAAGTAGGCGGCGATGGCTGCGACTACGCCGATACCGAAAACGACCGACCCGACGATCACCGGCACATTCGCGCCGGGGGGAGCAATGACGGCGAAAACGGTCGGCATGATCGCTGTGGCCATGCCTGCGAGGTTTTGCGGGATTGCGAATCCGGTGACACGGGACCGGGTCGGGAACTGTTCCTGGAAGGAGCTCGGGAAGACTCCTTGGAACCCCTGAAAGGCCACACCGTATGCGAGGAGTCCGAACACGAACATGAGAGCGACGTTATGAACACTGATGAAGTACAGATAGCCGAAACACAGGGCCGTAGAACTGAGCATGCCGAAGATCAGACACGGCCGCCTGCCGATCTTGTCAGACAGGGCACCGGCCGCTGGGACGAGCAGCGCGGCCACCGCATTGCCAATCAGCGAGAGCCAGAGGAGGTTCGCCGGAGTGAACCCATTGCCATAAGCCTTATTCGTCGCGAAGGTTGCGCCGAAAACCAACATAACTACGGGAATGATGGTAAGCAGCATCATGATGAACACGCGCACCATGTCGGCGCCGTTGCTGCGAACGGCCTCCACAATAGGTGAGGGCGGCGTGTTGTCACCATCCCGCTCCTCGAGGAATGCCGGCGTCTCATTCACCCTGCGTCGAATAATTAGACCAATGAGGACCACGACCGCACTCAGCAGGAACGGGATCCGCCAACCCCATGAGTGGAAGGCTTCGTCCGGAAGCCACGTGGCCATCGGCAAGAATGCCGCCGCCGCGAGAATCTGGCCGACCGCGACGCCCTGCATCGTGAAGCTCGTGTAGTAGCCGCGCCTTCCGAATGGCGCGTGCTCCATGATCATCGCGCTCGCCCCGGAGATCTCCCCACCGACGGCGAAGCCTTGAACCAAGCGCAAGACGACCAGGAGGGCCGGGGCCCAGACACCGATGGAATGGTAGGACGGAATCAGCCCGACACAGAACGTTGCAACTCCGATGATGAGCATGCATAGAACGAGGACATTCTTCCGTCCATGCTTATCGCCCCAGTGACCGAGAACGAATCCACCTATCGGCCGCGCCACATAGCCGACGCCGTATGTGGCGAAGGACGCAACGATGGCAACCGTCGGATCCGCCCCCGGGAAGAAGAGCATGGGAAACACCAGCGCGGCCGCTTGGGCGTAGATAAAGAAGTCGTAGTACTCGAGCACCGAGCCGACCCACCCGCTCGCGGCGGCCTTCTTCGGCGTCTTCGCATGCCCTGCCGGTTCGCCTGAGCCGAGCGGCTCAACGATCTCATCACTCAATGGACTCTCTCCTAGCAACGGCAACTCCGAGGCATGACGCTCGAAATCGACTGTGAGCTCTACCACTGTCAAGTTAGACCATCATTGACACTGATGCAATAGTCAGCCGATTAACTGTCTGACTTATAGAGAGGACTTCTATCTGACAACAACGATCGGCGATCTCCACGATTCAGCCGAGCGCCAAGGGCACTGCGGGCCGGGCGCGTTCGCAGTCCGGCCACCGGGGATTCGTTCTGCGCACCCGTGGCGGCGGAAGCGGGTCACGCCGTGCGAATCAACCAGGGCGTCTGGCTCGCTGTCCGCGTGAGCGTGACATCGGGCACCCGGCCTTCCGGCGCCGGCCAGCCACGGCATCGGTTCGAGGGCAACATCCACTACGCGGACGTTCGGACCGAGCACGGTGGGGCATCGGCAGGCGAGGCACCCCGCGTAGATTCCGGATGATCGGACGACGCAGCCAGCCGAGCAGGGTCGGCTGCACGAGGACATGACCCGATCGAAATCGACCCGCACGTCCCATCGATCCCCGGCGCGGGTGACCGGCAACCGAAGGCGGGCACGCTGCGAACCCCGCGCCTCGATACGAATCGTGGGGCGTGCCGCCGTAGCAGCGCGTCGACTGCGACCAGTTGAGGGCGAGGTGATGTCGACCGGAGTCTTCACGAGCACTGGTTTCACCCCGACCCGGGTGTGGATGCAGACATGTTCTGCGCGGTCAGACCGACCCGGTCGGCTTGGCCGACAGTCGATCCGGTTCGAACTGAGCATCGATCGAGGACAAGATGAAAGCCACCGGGGCGCTCCCCGTGGTAGCTCGAATCCGTCACGGCCTCCCGGACCGCCCGGACGAGCGGCTCGGGGATCGACCGCGGCCCACCGCATCGCCTGCTGATAGCCGGACACGGCGGGGCAGGCCGGGACCGAAGTCCCGTAGCCAGCCCGCCGTCCACGGCCAGGATTGGTCTGCCATCGCTACGCGCCGGGCGGCGTGAGGGGCCTCTCCTCAAAGCCGTAGAGAGATTTGAGTTCTCGATACTCCTCGAGTCCCGAGACACCATGAGCGACCGATCCCGGACTTGTAGCCCCCATGGGAGGCGCCGGATCGGGTCTTTCCTCGCCTACGCGAGCGCGGCCGGGCACGCGCCCAACGACCGGGAGCTGTACCTCCCCGAATCGTGGACATCCGACCGCGACCGGTGCCGCGCCGCCGGCATCCGGTGACGACGTGGCGTTCGCGACCGTGCTCAGCGGTCGATGAACTCTCGCTCGCCGGCATCGACAACCCGTTGTTCTTCGCCGACACCACCTCCGCGCTCTCCGTCGGCACGAAGAAGTCGGATGCCGAGGCTGTAGCTTTGGGTGCCTCACGCGCTCCCGGCACGGTTGAGCAAATAGGTCGCAGCGAGCGGGCAGCCAGGGCTACATGCGGCGCGACTTCAGTGTTTGAACCGGCAGCCTTACGAGATAGGGACTCGTGTCCGCGGCCCGAATCGGTAAGCGAACCTCCGGCAAACTATCTTCTCGATCGAAGTAGAGGCGCTCCTCGATTCTAATGCGAGGTTGCAATCTCGCATGCTTCCGAGCGGATCCCGCCACCGGGTGAGATCTTGGCCGCCTGCGCGAACAGAGGGTAGAGAACGTCACCCGCCATGTGCGAGAACGACTCGCGCTCGTCGATGAGCTCTCGGTCGTCGCGGCTCACCGACCCACCAGCCACAACCACCGACAATTGACAGCTAGTAACTTACAAACATTTAGGCATGTTTTTTACTTTCTCCCACATATTAGACCTTTATGAAAAAGACTGCTCTTGCACTGTCTGTCAATTACGTGATTGACTGAGTGTCGTACATCACTCTGAAGGGATGCGTCATGCCATCAGCCCTCGTTGAAACATCGCGAGAGACCAAAGACACCGCGAGATCGACGCGGGCACCCGCGTTGGTGTCCGTGCACGGTCTGACAAAGTCATTCGGACGCCCAGGCAACGAGATTCACGTCCTCCGCAACGTCGACCTCGAGGTGGCCGATGGCGAACTGCTCGTACTCCTCGGCCCCAGCGGTTGCGGAAAGACCACCCTGCTGCGCTCACTTGTGGGACTCGAGCGCCCCGATTCAGGCCGCATCCACATTGGCGGCTCCTGCGTACTCGACACTGCGCGTGGCGTGTTCGTGCAGCCGAATCGCCGCGACGTCGGCATGGTCTTTCAGAACTACGCCCTATGGCCACACATGAAGGTTCGCAAGAACGTCGCCTACCCGCTTCAATCGCGAGGCCATAGCGCAGCACTCAAAGGTGGGCGGGTCGAGGAAGTCCTTGACATCGTGCAATGCGGCCACCTCGCAGACCGGTACCCACCAGAGCTCAGTGGCGGCCAGCAGCAGCGCGTCTCGCTTGCGCGCGCTCTGGCTCCGCGACCCACGCTGCTGCTTCTCGACGAGCCTCTCAGCAACCTCGACGCTCTCCTGCGCGTCGAACTGCGTGCGCAACTCCGGCTACTTCATCGCGAATTGGGCTTCACAGCCGTCCACGTCACGCACGACCAGGAGGAAGCCATCGCGCTGGGCACCCGGGTCGCCGTCATGAACGCGGGCCGAATCGAGCAGGTCGGCGATCCCATCGAGGTGTATCGCGCTCCCGCGACCGAGTACGTCGCCGACTTCCTCGGCGCCAGGAATCGACTCGAGCTTCGAGCGGAGGACGGCGGCGTTGCCCTCGCCGGACAACGACTTCCTGGTCTAGCCCGCGACGATCTCCGCGGATCCTTTGCACTCCGACTCCGCGACGAGCACCTGTTGGTGCGGCCCACAGCAGACGACACCTCATCTCCCGCGTCGCATGCCACCACGGCCACCGCGACTGCCTGGCTCGCCGACGGCCGCATCGTCGAACTATTGCCGGGCATCGAAACCAGCGAGTGCGTCGTCGAGATCGGTGACCTCCGACTGTTCGCCCGGATCCCCACGGGGGCGGTCGACCTACGACCGGGCCAGGCTGTAGAGGTCGGATTTCCGATCGACAAAGCCCGCTGCTACAGCCAGGACCATGGCCGGCTCGTTCCCGACTGGGCCGACCGGACGGATCGCACCCATCAGGTCGCAGGAGTGTGGTCATGACCACTGACGTTGCCAGCCGCGACGCCACGATGGATGAGGTCGTCATCGACCAGACGCCAGCGCCGGTTGGGGGGTCGTCCCCGATCGCGTTCGCGCGTCGATTCAAACGTCAACTACCGTGGCTTGTCCTCACTGTGCTGGTCGGCGGTTTGGTCCTGCTGCCAGTCGTCCCGCTGCAACAAAAGGCCTTCGCCGACGGCGCGGCCGGCCTGCGCGGCGTACTCGAGCTCGACGGAGTCGGCAAGATGTTCGCCACGACGCTCGTCCTCGGCGTCGGATCCTTGATCGTCGCGTTGATCGTGGGCACTGGCCTGGCGCTGTGCATGCACGCAACATCGCCGCGAACACGAAAGTACCTGGCGTTCATGCCAGTTCTGCCGATGATCATTCCTGGCGTCGCTCATGTCGTCGGATTCGTGTTTCTCTTCTCCCCGGAGAATGGGTACGTGAACACCCTGCTGCGCGCCACACCCTTTTTCGACGGCGACGCCGGCCCGATCAACGTCTACAGCGAGTTCTGGATCATCGTCTACACCGGCATTCACCTAGCAGCGTTCGTATACCTGTTCGTGTACGCCGGCTTGCGCAACTTGGGTGGTGACTACGCCCTGGCGGCCCGTGTCAACGGCGCCGGGCCACTGCGCATCCTCCTGACCGTGACGCTTCCCCTGCTGCGACCGGTGTTCGTCTACGCCGGCGTCGTGTGCTTCCTCCTCGCACTCGGTCAGTTCACCGGCCCCCTCATCCTGGGCCGTCGTGAGGGGCTCGACGTGATCACGGTGCGCATGTTCGAGCTATCCGCGCAGTACCCGATCGATTACTCGGTCGTCGCCGCGCTCGGCACACCCCTCATGGTCCTCGCCCTCGTCATGGTGATGGTGCAACGGGGCCTGATCGGCAAACAGGACCGGTTCGTCGGAACCGTGAGCGCAGCATCGCCAGCGAGCACCAGCCGATGGGGAAACATCGGCGCCACGTTGGTGGTGCTGCTCTTCACAGTCTTGTCAGCGCTGGCGCCGCTGGTGGCACTTGCATTCGTGGCGCTCTCGCCGTTCTGGAGCGGGTCGGTTTCCTTCGATGCGCTGACGACTCAAAACTTCTCCTCGGTGTTCCAGGACAGGGTGTTCGTCGAGTCCATCTTCAACAGCACGTTCGCCTCCGTCACCGCCGTCGCAATCGTCCTCCCACTCGGCACCTTGATCGCCCTCGGGATCTATAACCGAGACCGTCTCTGGCGCCCACTGTCAGTGATCCTCGACGTCCTCGCCAACATCCCACTCACAATGCCCGGAGCACTGCTCGGCTTCGGCTTCCTCTTCGCCTACTCCAATCCGTCGATCGGGCTCTACGCCACCAAAACAGGACTCATCCTCGCCTACGTCACGATCATGGTGCCGTATGCAGTGCGCTACCAACTCGCCACGCTCGTAGCGCTCGGCCGCACGACCGTCGAGTCTTCGCGGGTCAGCGGTGCCGGTCCCCTCCGAACGTTCATCCGCGTCATCTTGCCGCTCGGGCGCGCCGGAATGGCCTCGTCGGCGGCCATCATGTTCGTCCTCTTGATCCACGAGTTCGGCGTCTCGCTGCTCATCCGTTCCGCCGAAGTCAACGTGATGTCCGTGGCCCTGTTCGAACAATATGACGCAGGGGGCTACCCGCAAGTCGCGGTCATCGCGATTGCGATGACCGCCATCACCGCAATCGGCGTCTTCTTGGCCCTGCTGTTCGGAGGTAGCCGTGCTCTCGAGAAGCTCTGATAGGCAGAAGGACCAGAACATGAGACACCTGACCAAGTGCGTCGCCGTGTTGGCGGCCGCGCTCTCGACCACCTTGCTCGCTGCCTGCGTCCCGGCAGCCGGGTTCTTCGGCGACGGCGGGCGAACGGTCCACGTCTACAGCGTGGCGGCACCCTCGCAGAACAAAAGGCTCGAAGACGCCTTCAACGCCTCCCACCCCGATATCACCCTCGAAATCACCAGGGGTGCATCGGACTTGGTCCCCAAGGTCGACGCAGAGATCGCAACCGGTGCGGACGGCGCCGACATCTTCATCATGTCCGGCGATTCCTGGTTCCTGCGCAACAAGGACAACCTGGCCCCCGTGACCGCTGATGCCGCCAAAACCTACCCGGACTGGGGAGTCGACGGCCACGCGCCGATCGTGTCCTACTCACCGTTCAGCATGATCTTGTGGAACACCGACGCCTTTCCTGACGGCTTCGAAACCTGGGACGATCTGCTCGCGCCAGAGGTCAAGAATCGGCTGGGCGTGCGAGACACGATGAGCGCTGTGCTCGCTTCCTATCTGCAGTACCTTCAGGACAAGAACGGTCCCAATTATCTGCCTGAGTTGGCGGAGCAGAATCCGAAGTTCTACCCCTCGCTCATCCCGATGGCGCAGGCTGTGGCCTCCGGCGAGATCGGCGTCGCCTACACCGCCAGCCCTGCCGTCGTGCACGACCTCGAGAGCAGAGGAGCGCCGATCGACTCTGTGCTCATCAAGGACGGCTGGGCATCTCCGTTCATTGCCGGCATCCTCAAAAAGTCTCCACGCCAGGACGATGCCCAGATCGTAATGGACTACCTTCTCTCACCTGCAGGCCAGGAGGTATTCAACGGAAGTGGCGACGCTGGCAGTCCGATCGAGGGACTCGACGGCACGATCGACACCACACAGATGCGAGTCCTCTCCGAGAAGGACACCCCTCCCGAAGTGATCGCGGAGTGGGCCGTCCGGCTGCGTGAGATCTTCAACCGCGGCTAAACCCGCGCGTCTCCCCGCCGGACGCCTCGCCACAAAGGCTCCGCTCGACCCACGATCGTCCACCGTCAGTCGCGTTCTGAGGTGGCAACTGAGATAGGTGCCGTCTCGAGCTCAGTCGGTAGGGGCCCCTTTGTGCGATGTAGGCATGGGGTGGGCCTGTGGACTGAAGCAGGGTGTGGGTCGTGCACTCAGTCCCGTGGCAATGTGACATCGTCATCGCCGAACTCGGGCTTCGTCGCAAGCTCGCGGGCGTCGGGCACGCCAGCCGTCGAAATCTCCATGCAACGCCAGATGCGTCGGAGTCTCAGCATGCAAGGTCGGCGGTTGGCAGGTGCCCTAATCGGTCACAACCGACAGCAGCGATATCCTTGAGAGGACCCCATCGAGAGGTGAGTGCAGAGTCGAGTCTCCTTTTACTGGTCGTGCCGTCGGGACCAGTGCACAGGAACCACGCCGGCGGCGTGAATAGACCGTGTAATGGGCACAGGTGATCCGCTCGACACAGAGTCGTACCCGACTCCCCCGGTCGCCGAGCTGAGGGCGACCGGGTTCGATGATGCCCGGGAAATTGGGCGCGGCGGTTTTGGTGTTGTCTACCGCTGCATCCAGACCCCATTAGATCGCACGGCGGTGAAGGTTCTCCTCGTCGAGCTCGACGAGGAGAATCGGGAGCGATTCTTCCGGGGACAGCGGGCGATGGGCCGTCTGACCGGGCACCCGAACATCGTCACCGTCCTGCAGGTCGGTGCCACCAACAGCGGCCTTTCCTACATCGTGATGCCATACCATCAGCAGGATTCTCTCGACGTCCGGATCCGCGACCACGGTCCGCTGCCGTTGCCTGAGGCGTTGCGGCTTGGTGTGAAGATGGCCGGCGCGGTGGAGACAGCACACCGACTCGACATTCTCCATCGCGACATCAAACCGGCGAACATCTTGCTCACTGATTACGGAGAGCCGGCACTTACCGACTTCGGTATTGCCCATATCGCCGGGGGCTTCGAGACCACTACCGGCACAGTTACCGGGTCGCCAGCGTATACGGCACCCGAGGTGCTCGCCGGTGACCCCCCGAGCGCGGCCGCCGACGTCTACGGCCTCGGTGCCACCCTGTTCAGTGCCGTCACCGGTCATGCGGCGTTCGAACGCCGCACCGGTGAGCAGGTCGTCGCGCAGTTCCTTCGGATCACCACACAACCGGTTCCCGACCTGCGTGAATATGGGGTACCCGACGATGTGTCCGCCGCGATCTCACGCGCGATGTCACGCTCCCCCGATCACCGGCCCGCCACCGCCGCCGACTTCGGCGAGGAACTGCGACGGATCCAACTCGATCACGGCTATCCGGTGGACGAGATAGCCTTACGCACCGGACCCGACGCGAGGGAGCAACCAACCTCGCACGGCGCCAGATCGATGGGTCCGCCTCCGCGAGTCGCGACGGGGAACCTCCCCCTGGAACTGACCAGTTTCGTCGGTCGCCGACACGAGCTCACCGAGGTGAGGAATCTGCTGTCGGGATCCCGGCTCGTGACATTGACGGGGATCGGGGGTGTCGGCAAGACGCGCCTGGCTTTCCGGGTCGCGTCAACTGCGCAGCGCCAGTATGCAGACGGTGTCTGTCTGGTCGAGCTGGGCAAACTGCGCAACGAGTCGTTGCTGCTGGACGCGGTGGCCAGCGCCCTGGGGGTGCAGGACCACTCGGCGAGACCCCTGCGCGAGGTCGTCGTGGAGTACCTGGCGACGCGGGAACTGCTTCTTCTGCTCGACAATTGTGAACACGTGGTGGACGCGGTCGCGGAACTGACCGAGGGGCTGCTACAGACCTGTCCTCGGCTACGAGTCCTCGCCACCAGCCGTGAACCCGTCGTCATCGGCGGTGAGGCGGTGCTGCGGGTGCCCCCGCTGACCGTCCCCGATCCCATCCGACCGCCATCATTGCGGGGATTGCCACAATACGACGCGCTGGCCCTGTTCGCCGAACGCGGCGCTGCCGCCGTTCCCGGGTTCGCGCTTACCGACGAGAACATGAGCACAGCGGTCAGAATCTGCCACCGCCTCGACGGTTTGCCGCTGGCGATCGAGTTGGCCGCGGCCCGGCTGCGGGCGATGTCGCCCGAACAGATCCTGCAACGACTGGCCGACCGCTACACCCTGCTCACTCGCGGCCGCCGGGGTGCACCGACGAGACAACAAACGCTGCGGTGGAGTATCGACTGGAGCTTCGAGTTATGCACCGCCCGTGAACAAGTGGTGTGGGGACAGCTATCGGTGTTCGCACCAAGCTTCGAACTCGATGCAGCGGAGCAGGTGTGCGGCGCGGACCTGGCATCCGGAGATCTGCTCGACACGGTCAGCGCCCTGGTCGACAAGTCGATCCTGGTACGAGAGGAACACGGCGCGGGGGTGCGCTTCCGACTGCTCGAGACGCTCCGCGACTACGGCCACGAGAAACTCGAACAGACCGGCGAGATTGTGTCGCTACGCCGCCGGCACCGGGACTGGTACGAGCGATTAGCGCTCGCCGCGGAGGCTGAGTGGATCAGCTCCCGACAGCTCGACTGGATCGCGCGCCTGAACCGGGAACAACCGAACATCCGTGAGGCACTCGAGTTCTGTATCGACGACGACTCGACCGCCGGCCTGCGCACCGCCGCAGCACTCCACTGGTTCTGGAGCTCCCAAGGCCTCTACAACGAGGCACGGCGCTGGCTCGACCGCCTGCTCGCCCGAGACAGTGGCCCACTAACCCTCGAACGGATCAAGGCGCTCCACTGCGCGAGCGCCATCGCCGACGTGCAAGGTGATTTACAGGCCGGGGCCGCACTCGTAGAGGACGGCCGCGCGCTCACCGCCCACACCAGCGACCCCACAATGCGCGCGCTCATCGACTACGCCGACGGCCTGCTCGCCCTATACAGCGGTGATCTGGCGCGCGCGTACTCTTACCTCGAAACCGCCCTGGTTGAGTTCAGCCGACGCACGGACCGCACACTCGAAGTCGCTGTCCTGTACTCACTTGGGCTGACCTATGAGCTGTGCGGCATGACGAAAAAGGCTATCGAATGCCACGAACGCGTGCTGACGCTCACGAAAGAATGCGGCGAGCAGATGTATCGGGCGGGCTCGTTGTGGGCCTCGGGGATCGACGTGTGGCGTCAGGGTGATATCGATCGCTCAATACGGTTACTCGAACATTCATTGGAGCTGGCCCGGCACGTGCACAACCCGCGCGTTGCCGAATACTGCCTCGAGTCGTTGGCCTGGATCGTCTGCGACCTGCGCGACGCGCAGCGGGCTGCAGTCTTGATGGGGGCCACCGACGGGCTGGCGCAGTCGGTTGGGAGCCCCGCGATCATTCATCCTAATCTGCTTGTCTACCATCAAGAATGCGACCAGAGGACACGCCAGGAACTAGGCGACAACGCGTTCGCAGTCGCCCACCGCAGGGGTCGACACCTCGACTTCGACGCCGCGATCGCCTACGCCCTCCACGAACAAACTGCCGATATCTCCGCGCTCACCCCTTACACGCCAGTGAGACTGACCAAGAGAGAACGCCAGGTCGCCGATCTGATCACCGAAGGCCTGACCAATCAGGCAATCGCCGACCGCTTGGTGATCTCACGTCGTACCGCGCAAGGCCGTGTGGAGCACATCCTGGCAAAACTCGGATTCACGTCCCGAACGCAGATTGCAGCCTGGGTGGCGAAGGAAAGGCGCGATGAGAACTGACATAGGTCTACCAGAATACTTCCGGGACTCCGTCGTCCGCGAAGGGTTCTTGATTTACACTTCTTAAACTGAACCCCCACGGGAGGGTGCGACGGCCCGGGACCACAGGGCGATTCCCCCGACGTTTCGCGGCAACGGACGGTCAGGAACCTTCGTTCCTCGGGCACACCTCTCGCCCCTGCCAGGTCTGTCGGATTAGTGCGATCGGTCGGTGCCAGCCCCTCGTTGACCGTAGACGAGATGACAATCTAACTCGCCATCGAGGATCGACTCGACCATAACCTCACTCCATCGCTCCAGTAGCCGTCGGCAGGCCGTGGCGAGACTCGAATCCGTTGCGGTTGCCTCGATTCGTGACAAGTTGGGATCCTTCGGAGCATCCTGGTCTCAACCTGGAGCGCTAGAGGTATCGTCCAACCGCAGTGTCCGTGGCCATGAGAAAGTGGATCTGGCGCAAATTTCNATCTGCCGTTTGAGCATCTTGATCCTGCTCACGTGCCCCTCGACAGCGCCGGAACTGTGCGGCAGTGTCAGCCCGGCGGTGACGGCATCGAGATCGCGGACCAAGCCTGCAGCAAACGACCGAAGTGCCGGTGATCCTTCTCGCCGGGTGCGGCCGATCCAGGCGTTCAGGTCGTGGCCGCGCCGATCCACCATGATCTCGGCGAAGTCCCGGACGAGTCGTCCTGTGGTGGCGAGCGCGGGGCTGCGCGCCAGCAGCGCGTCGCGCCCGGCCCGGTCCTCGTCGGTGAGCCGGTCCGGTCGTCGGGTCAGCCACCCGGTGACCTGCCGGACGCTGGGCGCTGCCGGCATCGACGGCGGTGCGGTGTGGGCGGCGCGCAGTGGCTGCAGGAATCGGCGCACGGTCTTGGCGCTGCCGCGGTAGCCAAGTTCGGTGATCTCACGTGTGAGGACTGCCGCGTCGACACATCCGGCTGCGACGCGTTCACCCAGGTAGGGTGCGTATTCGTCGAGCAGACTGCGGCCGGTCCGCGTCGTTGGCAGCAGGTCTTGGACATCGGCGGCGCGAGCGAAGCGCCGGACCGTCTTACGGTCGAGCGGCAGCGTCCGGGAGATATACGAGATCGTTCTTCCCATTGAGAGCAACTCGTGGACGGCGGCGTGGCGTTCCCGGGTCCGGGTGGCCAGGCGACTGTCGGCGAGGCCACTTTCGGTCGGGTCGATAGTCGCGGAGGGTTTGTCGATTCCGTCGTTGGTGCTCGTGGTCTCGGTGGGTGGGCGCAGGTCGGCGCGGTGGCGGATTACCGTCTTCTCCACCGCACCGGCGAGGTTGTGCCACAGGTGCCAGCGGTCGGCGACCTGGATCGCGTCCGGGGCACCGGTGCGGACGCCTTCGGCGTACGCCCCGGCACGATCTCGGCAGACCACCTCGATCTCGGGATGGCCGCGCAGCCAGGTGGCGACGGAGCCGGCGGTGCGGTCGGGCAGCAGGTCGATCGGTGTTCGTGTCTTCATGTCCACCACGACGGTGCCGTAAACGTGGCCTCGGCGGAGTGCGAAGTCGTCGATACCGATGACGGGCACCTCACCGATGGGTCGGTCGGGTATCGACCGCACTGCTCGCAGCAGAGTGTCCCGGCCGACGGCGACTCCGAGTCGGCCGGAAAGTCGGGCGCCGGCCCGGCCTGCCGCCGCCAGGCCGATCGCTTCGATCATCGCCGTCCCCGCCGGTGTTCGCCGACTCCACCGCTCGGTCAACCCCGCGATCTGCTCGGCGAAAGTCCTTGCCCCGCAGTCAGTAGTGTCGCAGAAGAACCGGCGGGCCCGGACATC
>NZ_LTCZ01000379.1:39623-67015 GCF_001583455.1 Rhodococcus sp. LB1
GCGGCTTCACCGCCGCACCGTGGGCACCACGCTCGGTCACCTCGGGAACGGGCCTCGATCCGGATCGTCGACCCGACTCGCCACACACCGACAACATCGATACCTGCCAGATGCGGGAGCAGGACCCGCACACAGTCTTCAGCGCACCCGGAGAATCCTCACCCGGCCTCTCCGATGCAGGTCAGTGACACGCCAAGCGGCTTCACGAAATTTGCGCCAGATCCACTTCTAACTGGCCATTGACACCGTCTGACGTCGCGAATCCGTCGACGGCTGGGATCAAATCGCCTCGACGTAGAGGTCGACAGCACTGACTGAGGTGCCTACTGGCGGTGGGTGGGCCTTCGGGCCTCGATCACCGGTGCTGTTCGCGGTAGCGGCTCGGACTGATGCCGTAGGTCGCCGTGAATGCTCTGCTGAAGACGGACAGATCGATGAACCCGAACTGGGCTGCGATGTCGGTCAGGGATCGGGGGATGTTGCGTGGGGCCACCATCGCTTGGCGGCAGGCCTCGAGTCGGTGTTCGCGAATCGTGGCAGCGGCGGTTGCGTCGAAGCGCGCGAACACCCTGTGGACGGTTCTGGTGGAGACGAAGAAGGCCTGAGCGATGCCGGACGGGGACAGGTCCGGGTCGTCGAGGTGCTGTCCGATGTACTGCACCATGTTCGTGTACAACTCCCGCATGGCGGCATCTGGATCCTCGGGCTGACACTCCTCCTGCGCCGCTGTGATGGCCAGGTCTGCCAAACCGCCGGCGAGCCCGATCGCGCCCCCGGAGGAGACCTCCCCGTCGGCGGCGAGGAGGCTGGACAACATTGGTGACAGTAACTGTCCCACAGGGGATGTGGATCTGACGGTCCGCGCCGTCAACTGCAGCGACTGGCTCTCGGTGAGCGACACCGAGGCGCGCGGCCAAGTGAACACACGCAGGTGCCATTCCGGATGCAAACTCCAGGTAAAGGGTCGTGCGGTCTCATAGAGGGCGAAATCACCCGGGCCGAGAATGCAGGTACGTCCGTCCTGGATGAGCTGCCCCTCACCCGCGACCACCATGCCGATCTGCATCAAATCGAGTGGGTGGCGGTTGGCAAGCCTCGCCGTTCGGCGGAATGATTGCGATGTCGCGGTGACGTCGGCAGCCATCAGATGCGCAAAATGGCGGGTGTGGACCGCGCCGGTAAAATGCGCCGGCTCGGCAGGATCGATGTCCAGCGCGACGAAGGTCTCGCGGATCGTGTCGATCCAGGTGCCGAGCGTGGTGGTCCGAACCACCTCGCGGCGCTGCTGAGGTGTCGACCCTGCGCGCGACAGTGACGGTTGCAGCGCTGGTGTGTTTGCGGGCCGGCAATCCGAGCGGTCCCCATGCACGAGGTCGCCATCTGGCGGTGGCAACGACGTCATGAACAGCTCCTTCTCCTCGCGTGAACCTCACGCTATGAGCGGGGAAACCGCATGTCAACGCGCGCTCGCCTATTTACGCGGTCGAAACACGATTTCCGACCCGTGACAAAGCCGCACACGTGGTTCCGCCCCCGCGATGACGATGTCGCGGAGCGCAAAGGGGGCTGTCGCTGAGCGTCAAACATCACGCCCCGGAAAGTCCTACCGTTCGAGTACGCGGGAAATACCCGGATGGCTCACGGGACGTCCTGGACCGATTGACGATTCCTCGTCCCAGCCGCCAGCGGATCGTCGATGTAGACAGAAGGACAAACTATGGAAGTCGTCGCCGTTCGTCACCCTGCGGACCCCCACCGAGCACTCGCTCCACGCGGAGACATAGCATGCCGCTCCTGCTGCTCGACGCTGTCACTGCACTTCTCCGAATGCAACAACTCTCCGGCAATGAGCACAGGATTGCGCCGAGTGTCGCTCATCGTCGAACCACCTGTCGCTCGCAGTCGAATCCGCACCGGCACAGGACGGTAGCTTCGACTACCAACCGAGCTGCCGAACGTTCTCGGCAAGCCCCAAATCGTGAATGAGGAGTCTTCATGGAATCTGCAATCGGCGACCATCTCACATGTCCGCGGAGCCTGACTCGGCGTGTGCCCGACGACTACCAACCCCCCTTCCCCATGTGGGTAGGACGTGCTGACGAACGCCTGCAGCAGGTAGTGATGGCGTATCTCGGCGTGCAGTTCCGCGGCGACGAGCAACGCCCGGCCGCGCTTGCAGCCATGCGCGACATCGTTGCCGGCTTCGATCTCGACGACGGCCCGTTGCACCACGATCTGACCCATCACGCGGACAATCAGGGCTACGAGAATCTGATTATCGCCGGGTACTGGAAAGACGTTGCTGCCCACAACCGTTGGATACAATGCTCTGCCGTGGCCGACTGGTGGGCATCGGATGAACGACTGTCCGAGGGACTTGGCTACTTCCGCGAGATCGTAGCCCCACGGGCCGAGCAATTCGAAACGCTCTACGCCTTTCAGGACCGCCTCCCCGGTGTCGGCGCTGTCATGGACGGGATCAGCGGCGAGATCAACGAACACGGGTACTGGGGTTCGATGCGCGAACGTTTCCCGATCTCCCAGAATGACTGGATGCAGCCCTCGGGCGAACTGCGGGTGATCAGCGGCGATCCTGCTGCGGGTGGCCGCGTGCTGGTACAAGGCCACGACAACATCGCGCTGATTCGGTCCGGTCAGGATTGGAAGGATGCCGAATCCGAAGAGCGCTCCCTGTATCTCGAGGAGATCCTCCCCACTTTGCAGCAGGGCATGGATTTTCTTCGCGACAACGGCGAGTCGGTGGGCTGCTACAGCAACAGGTTCTTGCGCAACATCGATCTGGAAGGGAACTACCTCGATCTGAGCTACAACATCGGCCACTGGGGTTCGCTCGACAAACTCGAGCGCTGGGCAGAATCCCATCCGACCCACCTGCGAATCTTCACCACCTTCTTCCGCGTCGCCGCCGGCCTGTCAAAACTGCGGCTCTATCACGAGGTCTCGGTGTTCGACGCGTGCGACCAACTGTACGAGTACATCAACTGCCACCCTCAGACCGGCATGATGCGCGACGCCCAACCAGTCAAGCACGTGAGGAGCACCACCTGATGACAGTCATCCGACCGAACGACGATGCAATCAGTTCTGCCGCAGCCCATTACGGACTACATCTCGACGCTGCGACTCGGCAGGAGTTAGCAGGCCTGGTCGATAGCGCGCTCGGTTCCTACGACGTTGTCGACGACCTGTACGCGGACGAGAGCTTCTCGGCACCGTCCCGCGATCATGCGACACCTGATGCGAGCGACAATCCCTTGGGCGCATGGTACGTAACCACGAGCATCTCGACCGCGACGGGTGGGCCGCTGACCGGCCGGCGGGTGGCGATCAAAGACAACGTGACCGTGGCCGGCGTGCCCATGATGAACGGATCGCGATCGCTGGAGGGGTTCGTTCCCACCCGTGATGCAACCGTGGTCACCCGACTGCTCGACGCCGGCGTCACGGTGGCGGGCAAGGCGGTGTGTGAGGATCTGTGTTTTTCCGGTTCGAGCTTCACCCCGGCCACCGGTCCGGTTCGCAACCCGTGGAACCCTGACCGCGAGGCGGGTGGATCCTCCGGCGGCAGCGCCGCTCTCGTCGCTGGCGGCGTTGTCGATTTCGCGATCGGCGGCGACCAGGGTGGGTCGATTCGCATTCCGGCCGCATTCTGTGGCGTAGTCGGCCACAAGCCCACGTTCGGGCTGGTCCCCTACACCGGTGCCTTCCCCATCGAGCGCACAGTCGATCATCTCGGGCCCATCACCCGCACGGTCGAAGACGCCGCCCTGCTGTTGTCGGTGATCGCCGGCCGCGACGGCCATGATCCCCGCCAACCGGACAACCTCATGGTGGATGACTATGTGTCAACCCTCGACTCCGGGATCGACGGCCTGCGGATCGGCGTCGTGAGTCAGGGATTCGGGCACGCGGTCTCACAGCCGGAGGTCGATGAGGCGGTCCGCGGGGCCGCACACCGCTTCACCGAGGCCGGTGCTGTGGTCGACGAGGTGAGCATTCCGTGGCACCTGCACGCGTTCCACGTGTGGAACGTGATCGCCACGGACGGCGGCGCCTATCAGATGCTCGACGGCAACGGATACGGCCTCAACGCAGACGGCCTCTACGACCCCGAACTGATGGCGTACTTTGCGCAGGGCCGTATCCAGCACGCCGATGCACTGTCCGAAACCGTCAAACTCGTCGCCCTGTGCGGCCATCACGGTGTCACCGCGCTGGGCGGATCGAGCTACGGCAAGGCCCGCAATCTGGTCCCGCGCGCTCGCGCTGCCTACGATGCGGCGCTGGAAAACTACGACGTCCTGGTCATGCCGACCCTGCCCTACGTCGCCTCCGAACTACCGGCGCAGGATGTGGACCGAGTCACCTACGTCACCAAAGCACTCGGAATGATCGCGAACACTGCCCCATTCGATGTCACCGGCCACCCCGCCCTATCAGTGCCGGCAGGTCTGGTGAACGGTCTTCCCGTCGGAATGATGATCATCGGAAAACGATTCGACGACGCCACGGTCTTACGCGCCGGCCACGCGTTCGAACAGATCCGCGGCGCCTTCCCTACAGCCACCGACCAACCGGCTACCGCTGCACATCTGAGTCTCGCTTGAGACAAGGCGCGCCCTACCCGCCCACTCAGGCAACCCACTTCACAAGTATCAGCCCCTACAGAAAGTGGAAACAATGTCGGCAACGATCGAACACACACCAGACAATGCGGCACCAGCTCAAGCGCCGGCGTCGGATCGCGCGTGGGCACTGTTCCGTGCGCTCGACGGAAAGGGTCTGGTCCCAGAGGGTTACACCGAAGGGTGGAAAAAGACATTCGAGGAGGACTTCAGCCCGAAACGGGGCGCCGAACTCGTCGCGCGGGCCTGGACCGACCCGGAATTCCGCAACCTACTCCTCACCGACGGCACCGCGGCCGTGGACCAGTACGGCTATCTGGGTCCGCAGGGCGAATACATCGTGGCACTTGAAGACACCCCGACCCTCAAGAACGTGATCGTATGCTCCCTCTGCTCGTGCACCGCGTGGCCCATCCTCGGGTTGCCGCCGACCTGGTACAAGAGCTTCGAGTACCGTGCGCGCGTCGTCCGTGAGCCTCGAAAAGTGCTGTCGGAGATGGGCACCGACATCGCCGAGGATGTCGAGATCCGCGTGTACGACACCACCGCCGAGACCCGCTACATCGTGCTCCCCCAACGGCCGGCAGGCACCGAAGGCTGGAGCCGAGAGCAACTGCAACAGATCGTGACCAAGGACTGCCTGATCGGGGTCGCAGTCCCGCAGGTCCCCGCCAACTGACCACCGAACCAAAGGAGATAGACCCATGGATGGAGTACACGATCTCGCCGGTGTTCAAGGATTCGGCAAGGTCCCCCACACCGTGGACGCCGACATCGGCCCCACCTTCCACGCCGAGTGGGAACACCTGCCCTACAGCCTGCTGTTCCTCGGAGCGGCGGACCTGGGCGCATTCAGTGTCGACGAGGTCCGCCACGTCGTCGAACGGATGGAACCCCGCCACTACATGATGACGCCCTACTACGAGAGGTACGTCATCGGCGTTGCCACCCTCATGGTCGAAAAGGGCATCCTCACCCACCACGAACTCGAAGCCCTCGCCGGGGGCCCCTTCCCCCTGTCCCGCCCGGCCGAGTCGGCGGGACGTCCGGCCCGCACCGACACGATCACCTTCACTGTCGGGCAACGTGTCCGGGTCCGCGACGAGTACGTTCCCGGGCATATCCGCATGCCCGCCTACTGCCGCGGCCGGGTCGGGACCGTCACCCACCGCACCAGCGACAGATGGCCGTTCCCCGACGCCATCGGCCACGGCCGCGCCGACGCCGGCGAGGAACCGACCTACCACGTCGAGTTCGCGGCCGAGGCCCTGTTCGGAGACGACACCGACGCCGGCAGCGTCGTAGTCGACCTGTTCGAGGGATACCTCGAACCGGCAGCCTGACCCGCTGCCCACACTGTCACCGACGGCGTCGGCGGGTACGCATCGCGAGTGCGCGTACCTGCCGACGCCCCCTAGCCGGGACTCCCCCGACCCCGCGGAAGGATTCAAAGCAATGGCCGACACACGACTTCCTGTGACCGTGCTGTCAGGGTTCCTGGGGGCCGGGAAAACCACCCTCCTCAACCAGATCCTGCGCAACCGCGAAGGCCGGCGGGTGGCCGTCATCGTCAACGACATGAGCGAGATCAACATCGACAGCGCCGAAGTCGAACGGGAGATCTCACTGAGCCGCTCGGAAGAAAGGCTCGTCGAGATGACCAACGGCTGTATCTGCTGCACCCTGCGCGAGGACCTTCTCGCGGAAATCAGTGCACTGGCCGCCGCCGGACGATTCGACTATCTCCTGATCGAGTCGTCCGGCATCTCCGAGCCGCTACCGGTCGCTGAGACGTTCACCTTCATCGACACCGACGGACACGCTCTGGCAGATGTCGCCCGCCTGGACACCATGGTGACCGTCGTCGACGCCCACAGCTTCCTTCACGACTACCAGACCGGCGGACGCGTCGAGGCCGACGCACCTGACGACGAACGCGACATCTCCGACCTGTTGGTCGATCAGATCGAGTTCGCCGATGTCATTTTGGTCAGCAAATCCGACCTCGTCACGGCAGAGCACCTGACCGAACTGACCGCAGTCCTGCGTTCACTCAATCCGACCGCCCGCATACAGTCGATGTCCCACGGCGTGATCCCGCTCGAGACCATTTTGGACACCGGCCTGTTCTCCTTGGAGAAGGCCGCCCAGGCACCCGGATGGCTCCAAGAACTCCAGGGAGAACACACCCCTGAGACGGAGGAATACGGAATCAGTTCCGTGGTCTACCGTGAACGCGCCCCCTTCCACCCCGGGCGGCTGCACGACCTCCTCACCAGTGAATGGGCAAACGGGCGTCTCCTGCGCGCCAAAGGCTACTACTGGAACGCGACCCGATTCACCGAGATCGGCAGCATCTCCCAGGCCGGCCACCTGATCCGACACGGCTATATCGGACACTGGTGGAAATTCCTGCCCGAGACCTACTGGCCCGAAGACGACTACCGCCGCGCGGGAATACTCGACAGATGGGAAGAGCCCGTCGGTGACTGCCGGCAAGAACTCGTCTTCATCGGTCAAGGAATCGACCCCGACGCACTGCGCCGTCAACTCGACGCGTGTCTGCTGACCACCGCCGAGATCGAACTCGGCCCCGACACCTGGACAACATGGCCCGACCCACTCGGCGACGGCCATACCGACCAGGTCACCAGCACCATGGTCCAAACAACCACCGTCTGACCTCGACCTTCCCCGATCGACAACACCTCGGGCGCGGCTGCGACAGTGAGCTGCCGCAGGTCGAGAAGAAGGCCTGCTCGGCCCGGACGGCGAGACAGGGCCTGCGGTGGTTACGCTCGGATAATGGCTGCATTCCCGAATTCCACGGTGGGCACGAATACAGCGGTGACCGGCCTCGAGAGCACCTTCGCCGACGAGCTGGGCGCCTTGACTGTGCCATGGCAGGGTGCACGTACGCCTAACCCCGTGTTGCTCGTGCTCAACGAGCAGCTCGCGGCGTCGCTCCGGTTGGAAGTCCAGGCATTGCGAAGCGAGGACGGGGTCGGTGTCCTGTCCGGATCGACGGCGCCCGCCGGGGCCAAGCCGGTGGCGATGGCGTACGCGGGCCATCAGTTCGGCGGATACGCACCGCTCCTCGGGGATGGTCGGGCGTTGCTGCTCGGCGAACTGGTGAACAGTGATGGGCAGCGGGTGGATCTACATCTGAAGGGCTCGGGGCCCACGCCATTCTCCCGGGGCGGCGACGGGTTCGCGGTGGTCGGCCCGATGCTGCGCGAATATCTGGTCAGTGAGGCCATGTACGCCCTGGGCATTCCCACTACCCGCGCTCTGTCGGTGGTCGCGACGGGCCAGCACGTTCGCCGATACGGCGCCGAGCCCGGTGCCGTGCTCGCACGGGTCGCGGCCAGTCACCTGCGGGTGGGCACCTTTGAATACGCGGTGCGGCAGGGTGAGGTCTTGAAGCGGCTCGCCGACTACGCGATCGCCCGCCACTACCCGGAGCTGACCGAACTGCCGGCGGAGCGTGAAGGTAGCCGCTACCTGACGTTCTTCGAGTCGGTGGTGGAGGCGCAGGCCTCACTGGTGGCGAAATGGATGCTCACCGGTTTCGTGCACGGGGTGATGAATACCGACAACACGACCATTTCGGGCCAGACCATCGACTACGGTCCGTGTGCCTTCCTCGACTCGTTCGACCCGGCCGCAGTGTTCAGTTCGATCGACCACGGCGGCCGCTATGCGTTCGGCAACCAGCCCGCAGTCCTGAAGTGGAATCTGGCGCGCTTCGCGGAAACGCTACTGACGCTCATCGATTCCACGCCGAATGACGCGATTGCCGCGGTTTCGGCAGTCCTCGAGACCTTCGACGAGCGTTACGACAGCCACTACGCGGCCGGTATGGCGGCAAAGCTCGGATTGTCCGGCACGCTCGTCGATCGAGCGCTGGTCGACGACCTGCTGACGCTGTTGAAGCACCACGGTGCCGACTGGACGGGGACCTTTCGTGCTCTCGCGGACGAGCTACGCGGAAATTCGACGCCGCTCGACGGCCTCGTACCGCGCGAGCAGATAGGGCAGTGGTTGGAACGCTGGCGCGGCGCCCTGACCAAACATGGGCGCGGGGCGGCGGAGACCGCGGACGCGATGGACCGCGTCAACCCGCTGTACATTCCGCGCAATCATCAGCTCGATGCTGCTTTGCGCGCCGCGACCGACGGGGAGCTCGCTCCGTTCGAGAAGCTACTCGAGGTCGTCACGCATCCGTTCGACCGCCGCGACGAGTGGTCCGACTACACCACGCCCGCCCCACAGTCATTCAGTAAAACCTTCCAAACCTTCTGCGGCACTTAACTTCCAAGTGAACATCGCTGACTCGAGGCAACGTTCGCGTCGAGTGAACTCGGAGCGGCTACGTACACAGGAACGCTGCGGTGTCGCGGTGTTCGCCGCAACGGCCGTGTGGGAATGGGTCAGGCGATCGACGTGGCCTGAGGGCTCTTCGAGTTGCTGACCACATTCGTCCGCGGAGCGGGCGTTCCGGGCGCACACGGTCTCCTGGGAAACGCCGGTGCAAGATGGCGTCGATGACGCACCCGGGAAGGTCCCCTGGCGGTGGCGCGGGGCGCCGACGACAGAAACAACCTACAGTGATCCGAGATCCGCTGGTCCCGGACACATACCGTTCGGTCGCCCCCAGCGCTTCCGCCCTGGACCGCCACATGCAAAGCCTCTGTGCGTCTGCCGATTCATCCACTGAGCCATGACTTCACGTGATCCCGTGTACCACGTTGTCAACGCCCGACGACACCAATGGGACGACCTGATGTGGCCGGTGCCGATCCTCATTCGTGCGGCTCAGATCCGACCGTCGGCAGGCCAAGCCGCCGGGGCCTGGTCCACAGCGGTGAAGGCAACAGCGGCGCCCAGGCGTTGTTCGTCGGCGGGCGCCTCGACCCACGACGCAGGAAGGTGCAGTACCGACCAGCGGTCACCGTGCCCGTGGTACGCACCAGCCCAGGACCCCAAATGAACACCAGGACTCACCCAATACTCGATCGGCGGTGGATTCGACCCGAACGAGGTGAACGAGCCGTGCGGATACACATCGAACACCCGCATCGCCTCCAGGACCGGGTTCACCTGCGCTCGCTCAGTGCTCAAGTCCTCACTGACCACCGAATAAAGCGGGCGGATATGCCTGAGTATGCTGTCGCGCTTGGCGGCACAGCTGTTGAGCGTCGCTCGGGGTGCCGAGCAGCGGGTGGGTGTTCGTCAGTGACGTTGCCGATCTGGGTGGCGGCGTGAGTGTGGGGTTGATCTTGGTGGTCTGCACCGTCAGTGTGACGAGGAACTGATGGGTGCACGGCGCCCCCGCTGAATTCTTGGCGGAGCTCACGGGGGCACCGTGCGTAGTGCGGAAGGCACTGATGGTCACGGTAGAGGTCGATCCTGTCCGCGTCGAGTCCCGGCTGTCGAGCGGAGAGATGTCCTGCCCGTCGTGCTCGGACGGGGTGTTGGCGGGGTGGGGTTTCGCCCGGTCCCGCCCGGTGGTGGGCGTGGTCACCCCGGTGCGCCCGCGACGAGCTCGCTGCCGGGGGTGCGCGGTGACGCACGTGCTGCTGCCGGTGACGTTGTTGCTGCGCAGGGCGTATCTCGCGGAGTTGATCTGGGCGGCGTTGGTGGCGAAGGCCCGCGGGAGCGGGCATCGCCCGATCGCGCAGCGGTTGGGCATCCCGGGGTCGACGGTGCGCGGCTGGTTGCGGGCGGCGGCGGCCCGCGCGGATGCGGTGCGCAGCTGGTTCCTCACGGTCGCGGTCACGGCGGGTGTCGATGTCACGGTGCCGAGGGCATCGGATTCCGTGTGGGGCGACGTCCTCGCTGCGGTGGACGCAGCGCGGACCGCGATCACCGCGCGCTTCGGGAGTGCCGCGGTCCTCGGCGCGGTGACGGCCGCGCAGGTCGCGGTCGCGGCCAGTGCTGGTCGGCTTCTCTCACCGGGATGGCCGCCGGCCCCGAGATCGGATTCTGCAACACCAGTTGACCCTGCCACAGAGGAGGGTGATGCGTCATCGTCGCGGGTGTGACTGCCCGGCAACAGGTTCGGGCAGCATGAGCACCGGACGAAGGGGAGAAACTCGTTGCCTACCGACGATGAGAAACGACGTGAGCGAAGCCATGCGGTCGGGTTGTTCCGCTACCAACTGATCTGCCCGGCCCTCGATACCGGGTTGTCGACGAAGGCCCGGGGCCGGCTGGTGCGAGAGATCGCAAGCCGCGAACACACCGACCCGTTCGGGGCGAAGGTGAGGTATTCGCGGGACACCCTCGACCGCTGGATCCGCCGCTACCGGGCCGGCGGCTTCGAAGAACTGATTCCCTCCCCGCGGGCGCGGTCGCCGCGGACCGACACCGCCACTCTCGAGTTGGCTGCCGCGCTGAAACGGGAGAACCCGGCCCGCACCGCCGCCCAGGTCGGGCGGATTATGCGGGCCTCGTCCGGCTGGGCGCCGTCGGAATCGACGCTGCTGCGCCACTTTCACCGGCTGGAGTTGATCGGCCCCGCCGCCGGGGACGCCCCGACGGTGTTCGGGCGGTTCGAGGCGGAGAACCCGAACGATCGGTGGACCGGGGACGCGCTGCACGGGCCGAGGATCGGCGGCCGCAAAACGTATCTGTTCGCGTTCCTCGACGATCATTCCCGGTTGATCACCGGCTATCGGTTCGGGTTCTCCGAGGACACCGTCCGTCTCGGGGTGGCGTTGGAACCGGCGCTGGCGGCGCGCGGTGTCCCGGCATCGGTCTACGTCGACAACGGATCGGCGTTCGTCGATGCGTGGCTGCTGCGGGCATGCGCGAAACTCGGCATCCGGTTGGTGCATTCGACCCCGCACCGCCCGCAGGGCCGCGGGAAGATCGAACGGTTCTTCCGCACCGTCCGGGAGCAGTTCCTCGTCGAGGTCGCCGACACCACCGCCGAGGACCTCACCGCCGCGGGTATCAATCACCGAACCGCATTGTTGGAGCTCAATCGGTTGCTGACCGGGTGGATCGAAACCGAATACCACCGGCGGACGCACTCGGAAACCGGGCAGAGTCCACTCGTGCGGTGGGAGGCCGGCTGGTCCCGGCTGGGGCGGACACCGGCGATGCCGACGGCCGCCGATCTGACCGAGGCGTTCCTGTGGTCGGAATATCGGACGGTGACCAAAACGGCGACGGTGTCGTTGCACGGCAACACCTACCAGGTCGATCATGCCCTGGCCGGGCGGAAGGTGGAGTTGGTGTTCTCTCCGTTCGACATGGAGACCGTCGAGGTCCGCTACCGCGACGCCTCCCACGGGCGGGCGGTGCCGCACACCATCACCCGGCACGTGCACCCGAAAGCCCGGCCCGAAACACCGGAACCGCCGGCACCGGTTGTCACGGGTATCGACTATCTGGCGTTGACGGCGCACCTGCACCACGAGCAGGTGCGCAGCGATCGGCGGATCGGGTATCACGCCCTATACGGACCCACCGACAACGACAACGACAACGACAACGACGACGGTGGCGGTGGGCAGATTCCCGGGCAGCTGAGCATCGACGACCTCACCGATAGTCTCGCCGACGGGTCCACCGATCACCACGGGCGGCCGGCATGAGTATCCAACGCCTGCAGTCGTACTACGGGTTCACGAGGATGCCGTTCGGCCGCGGTCTGGCACCGGCGATGTTGCACCGGCACCCCGGCCACGCCGAAGCCGTCGCTCGCATCTCCTGGTGCGTCGATCAACACGCGCTCGGGGTGATCACCGGGGAGGTCGGCGCCGGGAAAACCGTCGCCATCCGCGCCGCGACCTCCGCGTTGGACCCGGCCCGACACGTCGTGATCTACCTGCCGAACCCGTCGGTGGGGGTGCGGGGAATGCTGCATCACATCGTCACCGCACTGGGCCGGGTGCCGAGTTTCTACACCGCGACACTTGCGCCGCAAGCCGCCGAAGCACTGGCCGCCGAATACGCCGAGCGGGGCCGCACGCCCGTGGTCGTGATAGACGAGGCACATCTGCTCGACAACGCGCAGATGGAAGCGATCCGGATGCTGACCAACCACGACATGGATTCGGGATCGCCGTTCGCGGCACTGCTGGTCGGGCAGCCGACGCTACGGCACCGACTGCGGCTCGGAGTACTCGCCGCGCTGGACCAGCGGATCGCGGTGCGCTACGCGCTGGCCGGGATGAGCCCGCCGGATTCGGCGGACTACATCACCCATCACTGCAAGATCGCCGGCCGCACGGATCCGTTGTTCTCCGACGACGCGGTCACCCTGATTCACAATGCGGCACGGGGATATCCGCGGGCGGTGAACAACCTGGCGGTGCAGGCATTGACGGCGGCGTTCGCCGCGAAAGCATCCATCGTCGACGAGAAGTCCGCACGGGTGGCCGTCACCGAAAGTGGCCACGATTGAGTCACTGATCGTGCGACGTCACCACGCCGACGATGCCGTCACCATTCCGACGAAGGCCCTCCCCGCAACCGCGGGCAGGGCCCTTCTCATATCGGCATCACCGTCATCGACAGTGACGCCATCGTCGGCACGTTCAGCGACGGACAACACACAGCCGCGGCGGCCGCTCAGCCAGTTGCGCCGGCCCCCGGACCGGACCTCCGGGTGCCAGGCGCGATGGTGACGTCAGCGGTATCGGCGAAGACCAGACGTCCGTCGTCGACGGGCGACCGCCCACCGATGTACAGGCGCCCACTCGTGCCCGCGTTCGGCCGTATCGGTCAGTTCGGCGTAGTCCTCGACGATCGCACCGGGCGCGGCTTGTCCGAACTGTCTCTGAACCAGCACCCGGTGCCCACGGTAAGGGTTCGGAGCTCCGGTTTCTTGTCGCCTTTCTCGGGCATGCGTTTCGAACGTTCTCCCTCGGCGGTATTCCCGGGGAACAAAGCTTCAAGGTCGCGACTAGCGGCATCGCCAGGCTCGAGCCGAAGTAGAACGATTGAAACGACCGCCACGAAACTGCCGCGACGGGCGGGCGACCAGAGTGTGGCCGCCGCGAAGCCGGACGACAAATACACACCGATTCACGTCGGCGGCTCACACGGCAACTTCCCCCGCTTCACCGCGTCGACCAAAGTCGCGTGGTCGCGTTCGGTCTGATCCGCGTAGGCGTGCGCGAACCGGCTCAGTGCGACGTCGAGCGTGTCCGACTTTCCGACGTAGCCGCCGATCATCGACGCACCACTGGTCCGCGCGTGGCCCTTCGCTAGCAGGCGCCCGCAGATGCCGGCGTAGTCGGTCAGCGCTGCCGCGCTCAGGTTGTCGATCGGGACCGTGCCCTTCATGTTCCGGAACTGCCGCACGTAGTACTGCCGGCCCTCCACCGTGGTCCAGCCGAGCAACGGATCGCTGACGGTCTGCAGGGCCTGCTGGTACTCGACCACGCGCCGGCCCTGGTGGTCGTGCCAGGCGGACTCGCCGTGTACGAAGCGCGCCACGACGGATCGACGCGCCTGCTTGAGCTGCAGGAACAGCACGTCGTCGGCACTGCTCCCTTCGCACAGCACGACGTAGGCACGCAATCCGACGCTGCCCACGCCGACCACTTTGTGCGCGACGTCGACGACGGTGTAACCACTGAGCAGCCGTGCCCAGTGGCTGGGCAGCGTGGTGAGGTATTCGTCGAGCCCGGCGGCGAGATTCTCGGCCTCCGCCTCGGACACCCGGGTGATCAGCGGCGGCTCCTCCACGATGCGCCGGCCGGTTTCGTCCTGCTCGGTGAATCGGGGCAGCACCCGGTCGCTGACGCGGCGCCGAGCCCGCTCCGCGGCGCGGGTGATCTCGTGGCGCAGCGACTCGTCCGACGCCGTCGTCTGCAGCCGGTCGAGGTCGAGTCGCTCGAACGAGCGCGCCAGCAATGGTTGTTCCGCGAGCCAGCGCACATGCTCGCGATAGGTGGCGACGCAGGACTGCACTGCACTCTCGCACTGCCCCTCGGTCGCCGAGTTCTGCCGGCCCGCCACCCAGATGCTCGCAGTCAAACGGCGCAGGTCCCATTCCCAGCCGCCGGGATGCGCCTCGTCGAAGTCGTTCAGATCCAGCACCAGGTCGCGCTCCGGCGAGGCGTAGAACCCGAAGTTGCCCAGATGCGCGTCCCCGCATATCACCGGCTGGATTCCGGTCGCCGGCAGCCCGGCGAGGTCCTGGGCCATCACGATCGCGGTGCCGCGCAGAAAACCGTACGGCGAGGCCGCCATCCGCCCCACCCTGACCGGTATGAGCGATTCCACCCGACCCTGGTGCGACACACCGATCTGATCCACCACATCGGGGCGATCGTCCGGTGCGCGCCACTCGCCGAGCGCGGACCGCGGTGTCTGCTTGCGCAGGCGTTTGCCGAGTGCGAACCGCTCCGCCCTCGGCGTGGCCCGGCGGCGCAACGACGCGAACGACTGCCCGTCGATGGTCGGCAACACGATGTGCGCGTCCACGGTTACTGCGCGCCGACGTCGAGGATCGCGCCGACCACCACGACGTGCGGCTTGTCCGGTTGGCCACGTTGCGCATCAGACAACTCGATCACCGTCTCTTCGCTGTGAGCAGTAAGGATGCGTGCAGCATATCGACGGGTACCTCACACTCGCGGCGAACGGTCGCTAGCCGTCCACCCGGTTGCCGGGGCACTTCATCCCTGACGGCCGGTGCGGGGCGGAGCGGGTGTCGCCCGACAGTTCTCGTACGTCGCCCGCCCCTCCCCATATCACGTCGTCAGCCCTCTGCGCTGTCCTAGATTAGTTCGCGGCTGCCCGAGAACTCCTCGGTGTCGGCCGCAGTTGCAACAGTGAACGGCATCCGAGGCAGGGGGGGTGAAATATCGAAGCCTTCGTCGACGGCAGCGTCCTTGAACCGATGTCACCGTCTGCAAACGGTGGACTCGACCGGCTCGTCCGGGAGCATCCCTGCAACATGCGACAACCGTCGCAGGGGACGGACTGGAGATGCGGTGTGTGAGGATTCGTCGACCGTTGGACGACCGCGCGGGATGCGAGCGGGCAATCCGCGCGGACCGCACAAGTCAACCGCCCAAGTAGGCTGTCAGAAGTGCACCGTCGCGGCGAATCAAGGCTGATGTGCTGGCCCGTCGGCGCGAAAGTCCCACACGGGGAAGGTGTGTTCGTTGTCGGCGAGACTCATCACCAAGGCGACGGGGGCTGCGAACTGTGTGCGGTTCTCACGATGATCTCGGGTGAGCCGAGGTCACAGTTCGGCGCCGATCGCCTTCACGATTGATTGAAGCTGTGGATGGTGCGACCCGGGCCAGTAGATCTGACCGCATTCCGTACAGCGGCCGAACTCGTCGTAGTACCGGGCCGTCAGCGGCTCGAGCCGATCGATCACCTCGGCTTTGGGCGCTGCGACCAGTGGGCCGTTGCAGCGCAGGCACCGCGTGAACGGGGCGAGCTGTCCCCCGAGGTCGAGGCGGCGGACGACTTCGACGGTCTGATCGAACGGCCGGTCGGCGTGCACGAAAAGTCCGTGCGTGATCGCCCGACGTTTGAGCAACCCCCGGTCACGGGTCAAAAGGAACCGCTCCTGTTCCCGGCTGACAAACGCCAGCGTCTCGTCCTCCGCGTCGGACGCCCAGGTAACGTCGAACCCCAAGAGCCGAAGCAAGCGGGCCAGCCGACCCAGGTTGACGTCGACGACGAACCGTGGCTCGCGCAGCGGCGCCGGCCGCAGCCGTGCCACCGGTGGGATGTCGAGTGTCTCGAAGGCCGGGTACACCGCAATTCGATCGCCGTCCCGCGGCCGATGCGCGAAGTCCACCGGCTCGCCGTTGACCAGGATGAGGTCTATCTCGGTGTGGGGTATGCCCATCGCCTCGATGACGTCCTTCACCGTCTGGTGTGGACGGAACGCCCGGCGCACCGCCAGGTCGCGAGACTCAGCGGCCAGAAAGTCATTGAGCTCGGCGTACGCCCGGACGTCCACACAGCCGGCCACCGCACCATGGTCTCGCCGAGCGGCGGCCCGGCGCAACCTCGTGCGGGTGCGTCGCCGCCAGTCCCGTGCAGCTCCGGCGCTCGCGTCCAGCCGCGCAGGTCCGCGGCGGATACACGACTATCCCACCAAACACTCGCCGTAGCGAGGAGTTGCCAGAACGCCGGCCCATGGTGCGTCTCACAGATGTGCGAGCTCATGTGCCAGCACATGATCGACGAATGCAGGGCGTTGGCCCCAGTGAATGCGCACGTGCCCCATTGGGGAGCGCTGAGCCCCACTTGTTGCCGAGATCGGCGACTTCGATCGTCTGGGGACCAACTCGTAGCCGCACCGGAGCAATCCCCACCGAGATCGACCTGCACGACTCGATGTTCTCCGGAGGCACCCGCCCTCCAATAGCCGCTCCCTCGACCACGGCGAGACACCGCACCCCGCGCGCACCGGCCATGGCAGCGGGGCAGCGGCTCGCCCGATCACCGCCTGCCGGGATCCGCGGTGAGGTCGTCGGTGTCGACGAAGACCAGACGCCCGTCGTCGAGGGCGACCGCCCACCGATGGACCGGCGCCCAGGCATGACCACGTTCGCCGGTATCGGTCAGTTCGGCGTAGTCCTCAACAATCCGACCCCTCTGCGCCGACTCCGACCGCCGGCGCACCAGCACCCGGGCACCGACACCCAGCGCACCGGGCTCCGGTTCCGGCGTGCTCCCCTTCTCCGACATCCGCCCGCACCTTCCGCTCGGCGACACGCCCGGATCATAAGCACGACATCGTCGCTGCCGCTGACCGATCGGTAAACAGCCGCCGTTCCCGGATCGATCGTGGCCACACAAAGCGTGCCGAAACCTCAGGGCCGATCATCGGTATTCGTCGGCGAGGGCTCGCAGGAACAGTCGCAGGCTGCGTGGCAGGTGGTAGCGGCCGTCGGGGTCGCGAATGAGTACGTCGTGTGCGTCGGCGCGCGTGAGGGCGATCTCGATCTGCGCGGTCACAACGGTTGCGGGCGCCAGTCGGAGGAGGGCGGTTCGGACGGGCTGGTCCATGCGCTCCCACGGGACGTGGTAACTGAGGTTCGGCGGAACGGCCGGCACGGTGGCGGGGGACGGCCCGAGGAGGTCGCACGGGTCGTGCACTTCCTGGCCGCCGACGCCTCCTCCTAGATCACCGGACAGGTGTAGAGCGTCAACGGCGGCATGGACATGTGATCCTGACGCAACCCGACAGATCCACCCTGGTCTAGCCTCGATGGGGCGAGGAAAATAGGGACCATGGTCGACATCTATGAGGTACCCGCAGGAGAGCCACGCCTGACGTCATTCCTCCAGGCGCAACACACCACCCAGATCGCCCGGCGCGGCGAGTTGGTCGACGCACGCGACCGCCCGGCCCTGATCGCATCGACCGACGACGAGACGGTCGGGGTGCTGATCTACGACATCGACGGCACGAACTGCGAAATCGTGAACATGCGCGCATCCGGCCAATGGGGTGGCGTCGGCACGGCACTCATCGAACGCATCGCCGAAGTCGCCCGTGCACAAGGCTGTTCGCGACTGTGGTTGGTCACGACGAACGACAACCTCGACTCGATGCAGTTCTACCAGCGGCGCGGCTTCCGCCTGTCGGCCGTTCGATGCGGCGCAGTGGACGAGGCGAGACGGACCCTGAAGCCGGACATCCCCGACGTGGGCTACTACAAGGTCCCGCTTCGGGATGAAATCGAGTTCGAGCGCCACCTCGACCCCGCGTAGGCGGGCCCGCCCCACTCCCCCGCGCTCGATCGAGCCCGAACGGCTCGATGCGCGCAAGTCGGCAGACGCTCGGATCCGGCCGACCCGTCCTCGGTCGAGGCAGCCACCGCCCGTACGCCGTGCTCCGCTGGCGGGAAACAGGGTGACATTGCGCAACCCTCACGGTAAGGAAGGCACGATCGGGCCAGCGTACGCGAGTAGAGACCCAGGTTTCTGATCGACGTCGGTAAACGCCGCAACACAGACGCCGAGGTGATCGTCGGCGTAAAAGCGCAGCAGGGGAAACACCGCAGGGCCGGCCCAGAGCAGAATCTCCGCGATGCGATAACCGTCCTGTCTGTCGATCCCCCTACAGGACAACCCTCGACGCTTCCGGACACGATCGGGCTCAAAGGCGGACTCTCCGAATCGAGTCCTGGTTATCAGTCCTGCATGTGGGTCCCGTATAGGTAGCCCATGACGGACCAGCGTGTCCTGATGGCCGAGATCGTCGTGGGGTATGCCCGGTGTCAAGTCGAGGGCAGGATCTGCGCGGACAACCGGAATCAATCTCCAGGGCGCCCGCAACAGCGACTTACGTGAGCCGGTCCTCGAGGTCTGAGAAACCGCCAACTGAGCTGCAGGTACACCCTCGGTCACACGCCATCATGATCGTCCGTGAACGCGGGCCGGACTTGCCGATCAGAAGTTGTCGGCGACAATCATGTCCAGCACGCCGGCACCGAAGGGCACAGTCACGCAAGCAGGAGTCACGGCGGAGTCAGGATCCAGCGCGTTGACTATGAGCTTCAGAGTGAAGGGGTCATACGGCATCCGGAAATGGCCGGTCTGATTTTGCGGCACAGGTCTTGAATCATGACATTCGTTGCCGCCGAATCGCGCAGCGCAATGCTCGTGTTCGGCTGGACCACTTCGTCGACTCGTTCGGGTCGACTCAGTGCCGTCCAGGATGGGGTACTGACGTCTCTGGCTGAACTATTGCGAAGCATCCAATCCCACAGGGGATCCGCTCCGGTGTCTCACAGCCCGATGCCTCAGCAATGGTCGAATGAGAGACAACCCGAAATTGCTCATAACTATCCAGGACAGATCAATTGGTGTCCCGTTCGTCGCCCCGATTCGGGATTCCTTCGCCGGACGGGGCTATCGCGACCCGTGCAGACAGCTCGTTCCGGACATGGGCCGGCTTTCGGGACGTGCCTGTCATCGTTCCTCAGCGGGAGCCGGCCAGTCCATCGATCTTCAAATCGCTGGCCTGAACTCTGTCCGACGGATTGCCGTTTCTGTGTCGGCCTTTCCGAGCCGCCCGGAAGGTCCGACACCCCGGGGTGGTCACTCCCGGTGCAGGACGCGTGCTCGGCCCCGACCGGACGACAGAGGGTCACGACCGCAGGCGGGATGAGGCATGAGCGACAAGCAGCCGAGCATCGTGTTCTTCATTCTGGGGAAACATCGGATGGGGTGAGCTCGGGTGTGCGAAGGAATCATGTCCTGGCGGCAGGGTCCTCCTCAGACCCCAGGTTCCGCACCAGCCACCGATCGTCGACGAGATGCATCAGGATCGGAAACACCGGCCGGGGAACGTTCGGCTCCCACACACCGCTCTCGAGCGTCGACATCTCGTGCACATAGAGCACCTCCACACCGGGGCCGACGATCCTTGTGCCGGTACCTATCCCCCACGTCGCCGGATCCGGCAGCATCGCCCGGAACGACCGCACATGCACACGCTCGAAATGCACCCACAGCGGATGATCCGGCGCCGGACCTGAGAGGGCCGAAGCGACCGCCTCACCCTCCCAACCGTCAACCGTCATCTGATAATGGTTGTCCCGCACCCACCGCCATGCGAGGACCGCCCGGAAGTCGGGATCCACGTTCGGCCACACCGACAGCAGATCACCGTCCACGCATACCGATGTCAAGAACGCCCACGCCGCACTCACCAGCCGCGTATGCCCGAGGAACCGCAACAATTCCGCCGGATCCATCGCACGAAGCTCGAGGTAGGCCTCCCGCATCTCGGCCGGTACGGCGCTGATCTGTTCGTCGGTCAACTCCGGAAGGGAGGACGCCGCCGGCACCGCACCAACGTCGGGAACCTCGCCCCGGGCGACGAGCAATGCGCGGACGGTGTCGACGAACCGCGGGGTCAGCCGCTCCAGCAACTCGAGCAGCTCCCCTACCGTGCGCGGCGGGAACATATTTCGGTCCACCAGCATGCGCAGGCACTCGAACACCGCGTCCGGGTCCAGATCGAGCAGATCGCAGAGGAATTCGTCCGGATGGATCGCCTCGACGTCGAACGGATCGAGGGCCGCCTTCGGGAAATCCGCCAGGGTTGCGGTCACGATCACACCCGCACCGGACCGCACCGCCGCAGCCAGAACATGCCGGTCCTTCGGCTCGGTCGTCATCGCCGGGATCAGCTCCCGGTAGCCGCGTGACTCCTCCTCCGCGAAGGGAAATGCTCTGCGCATCTGCTGCACTCGCCGCGCCGCCTGCTCCGGCGACTTACCGAACCTCTCGCCGGACAGGGTGCGCTCGACCTCGTCGAGCAGATCCGGCGTCCACACCGGCCGGAACAACTCGGCATCGGCGAGGGCGAGCAGCAGATTGTTCAGAGTCTGGGGAAGCAGGACGCACCCGTCCAGAACCACCCGAAAGACAGCCATACGGCGCCCTCCCCCGGATCAGCGGGTCGACACGAAGCCGTCAGTGGCATCGCCGGGGTCCGGGGTTTCCTCGTGCGCCATCTCGTCGAACACCTGGCCGCGGCGCACACGCTCGCGCTGCAGGTATTCGAGCACGTCCGCCAACTCCACCCGCCGATGCCGGCCGGGCGAGGTGTACGGGATCTTCCCCGCCTCCAGCAACCGCACCAACGTCGGCCGGGTGATGCCCAACAGTTCCGCGGCCTCCTGCGTCGTCAATACGGTGCGATGCGGCTCCACCGTCACCGCCTGCCCTTGATCCAGGGCGGTGACCGCGTCCACGAGCAACCCCAGAACACTGTCCGGCAGCGGCACCGACCCCTCCGGGGTCGAGATCGACACCTGCTCATGACCAGTGAGAACGGCCTTCAGCGCGGCGAGAAGGTCCCGATCGTCGGTGGCCGGCGGCAACACCGTGTGGTTCATCCCAGCACCCATACCCCACCATAAAACGAAAAAAACGAACACACAATGCGGGTGGAATCGTTCGGGGACGGTGGGTGACGGGCACCCGACCACGCCGCGCAAGTCGGCCGCACCGTCGACCCGTGCAACGAGATCGACGGATTCCGCCATCGTGTTTGCCTCGCAGCCGGGATGACGCCGGGCCGCCATTGGCATCATGCGTGGGTAGTCGGACGCTGTTTCGGGTAACCGGACCGCAGGCGACGACGCCGGTAGCCGGTGACGGTGGCTGACGTCGAACCAGCGGCGCATTCGACCGACCGGATGCGTCTGACCGAGAGGGTGTACAGACCGTGCCTCGCATCGAAGAAGCAGACTCCACTAGCGGCAGCGGCCCTGAGTTCCGATCGGAAGACGATCCGATTCGGTGGCCGGATCCGAGTCCGTTGCACCTGTGGTGGCAACGGGTGATGTCCGAAAGCCTCCGTCGGTCCCCGGGACCGGCGACCCGGCCGGTGGTCCCGCCCGTGTCGAGGGACGGACGTGTCGAGATCTCCGCCAGTACGCGAGTTGGACCGACCGGACCCGACGCGACGTCAAGGCGGTGGGGGCGTACCCAATCGGCAGTGCCGGATGAGAACCCTCAGCGACGCCCCCCAGTCCTAGCCCTTCACCCGAACATAGAGGCCTCATGAACGTCACCGCACTCCCTCTGGCTGTTCTGCGCGTGCAGTACACGATCGTGCGCTACCCGCTGCACCTGATCGACGAACAGGTAATCGCGCACCTGGCACCCGCAGCACCGGTCCGGCGGCTGTACCGGGGCAGTCTCAGCCTGCTCGATTGTGCCGTCGGCACCGTGCTCGGTCACCAGGACCGCCCACGATGCCGCCGACACCGCACCCCGCACAACCACGGTCTCCGGCACTGCATCCGACACCGATCACGATCCCAGCGCACCGGATATCGCTGCAGCTGACTCCGAGACCGCCCCTCGGTCTACGACCGTCGAGACCGCCGAACTGAATGAGAAGGCGGCCCACCAACTCGACACCGACTTACTCGCCGAGCACCTCGAAGACATCGAGACGCAACACCGACTCGAGCACCCCCCGACGACCGACACCGTCATCACCCAGCTCGCGGACGCTGCGAGCACCGAACCCGACACGACACTGACCGGAGAACTGGCCGACCGCGTAGCCGAACTCGCTCGCGCCGAGACCCCGCCACCGGGCACCCGCCCTACCCCGACCGACAAACGCCACTAACGACCTCGCGATTGCCACCAGCAGCGACGACCCACTCGTCTTCGGGTTGACCGACGCCGGCGCACCAACCTGGACCTGGACCTGGCCCTGCGCGACCACTTCGACACCGAACCCGTCGACCTCGTGCTCTCCGCGGACGTCACGCCAACTGGGCGACCCAATCGGCGAAGCTCTGCCACCCCACCTCGGGGTAGAGCCGACCCAGTTCGCCGATCTTCGCGTCGTACCCGGTGTCGGTAAGGAAGCGGAACATAGCGCGCATGTCCGGAGATGCGATGGCGTCCGCGTCGGACGAGTGGGCATGAACCGGCGTGCCCAGCACGTTACTGAGCACCTCGGCCATCCGACGTGGCGTCGGATCATCCGACGCCAGGTCGATTCGTGTCCGGACGAATCGGTCCGGATCGTCGAACACGAGCGCAACGAACCGACCGAGGTCCCGCCGCGACAACTGCTGCAGCGGGGTATCGACTGGCAGAGGCAGATCGAGCCGGCCTCGGCGGATGCCGTCGAGTCCACCGAGCAGGTTGTCATAAAAGTAGGTCGGCCCGACGATCGTGTACGGAACGGATGATTCTCGCAGCAACGACTCGGTCGCCGCCTTCGTGTCGAAATGCGGGACCCCGGTGCTCTTGTCCGCGTCGGCCACCGAAGAAAACACCACGTGTGGAACACCGGAATCACTGAACGCGCCGACAAGTGCGGCGCCCTGAGCGATCTCCGCTTCCGGGCCGTCTTCGAAAGGCGTCGTCATGGCAAACACGCCCGCGCACCCATCGACGGCAGACGCGATCGCAGCCCGATCGGTGATATCGGCCACGGCAATGTCGACGCCTCGCAGGCGCAACGCATCTGAGCGAGAAGAGCTTCGACGGACAAGAGCTCGAACCTCACACCCTCGTTCGAGCAGCGCGTCGACGACAGCGCCTCCTTGACCACCCGTCGCTCCGACCACCGCATACGGCTCACTCATGGGCACAACACCTCTCTTCTCGACCGGGCCAGCGTACTCGCAGACTCCGTCCGCTCACCAAAACGTGTGCCCCTGTTCGATGTCCTCAGTTGGCCGACGGATGACAACGAGCGACCCTCGGATGGAAGACGAAACGGCCCGATCACGACATTCAGGAGAGAGACGAGGACAGCCAACCCGGGTGCAATCCTCGAACCCGCCGTGCAAGCATTCATCCGAGTCTCTGCTCGGTTCGCGTGATAGATGGAGCCCGGTAGAGAAGCACCCAGGTGGCCCGACCAACATCGAGCAGGGCCGGACATCTGCAAGCTCCGGCACTCGCACCGAACAGTCAGTTCGCTGCCGAAGGCGGCGCCCACGCCCCTGGTGTCCGGCCACCGATCAGAGAAGAATTTGCATATGCCCAGCTCACACCGGACGCTCCGGAGGAGAAGGAGATGATTGGGATGGCTGACGAACATCCCCCGCCCGTGTCGGCAGCGGCGGCCGCTGCGGCCGCGTTGCGTGACATCGCGGATGTGATCGGAAAGGAGTCGGAGAACGCGACGGCGGTGATGCCGACCGAGGAGGGCTGGTCGGTGGAAGTGGAGGTGGTCGACGACCGGCACATCCCTCCGTCGGCGGACATGCTCGCACTCTACGAGGTGGTGCTGGACCTCGATGGAGAATTGCTGTCGTACCGCAGGACTCGCCGGTACCGGCGCGGCTCCGCCATCGAGGTGGCAGACGAAGCGCTGCCCATCGACGAAGATGAAGAGCCCCACCGTGACGGAAGCGACGGCGCCCGGTGACAGGTGCCGGTGAAAGTTCGCGCCCGCACACCACAGGTCCTCGGCGCTGACGCCGGTGCGCGTGTCGACGAGGAACTATCAGGAGGGTGAGTGTCGTGGAGAGCATGAGAACACACCACCTCGATGGTCGGCAGGTGCGCCGACGACTGTGGCCGATGCTCCCAACCGACGAGTAGCGGAATTCGCTGGCAACTCGCGAACCCGATGCGTACCTCACGGAATTCATCACCCGGCGCGCCGGCTGGGGGTGAGCGCCTAGGACAGGGCGAGCCGGCGGTCGGCGAGCGTCACGTGCTGTGCGAGGACGGGGCCGATGCCGGCGAGCGCTTCCGGACTCGTCATCTGCTGGTGCGATACGGGAACGGCGTGTTCGAGGATCTCGCCGCTGATGTGCGGCCTCCACGCGGAGACGCCGGTGGGTGCGTCCACAGAATCCGCCGCACCGAAGTACAGCAGATCGAGACCGATCGGTGTCGACGGGCGGTGTGCGAGGGCGAGGTCGACCGTCTGGGTGAACACCCGGTGGACGGCGTCGAGGTCGTCCACGGTCACACCTGCGAACAGTCCGCCGGTGCGGCGCAACACTTCCACGGCGCGATCCGTGGTCGCCGCCGCATCCTCGTCACCCGGGACCACCGCGCCGAACTCCGCCAGAAGTGCTGCCACGGTGGGCTTCTCCGTCGTGTGGCCGAACCCTCCGGCCAGGTGTGTGTCGAGCATCGCGAGGGTGGCCACCTCGTCGCCGTCACCCGTGAGCTGCACCGCCATCTCATGGGCGATCTGACCGCCGACCGAGTAGCCGACCAGGTGATACGGGCCGTGCGGTTGCACCGAGCGGATTCGTCGGACATACCGGGCGGCGAGCTCCTGCAAGGAGTCGACACGCAGGTCCGGGTCGGTCAGCGCCGGGGATTGCAGCCCGTACACGGGACGGTCGCCGAGGTACTGCACCAGTCCGGTGAAGCACCAGGCCAACCCGATCGCGGGATGGATGCAGAACACCGGGCTCCCGGTGCCGGTGGTCCGCAGCGGCAGCAGCACGTCGAGCGACTGGTCGGCGGCGTCCTCCGCCCGGGAGTCCTCCGGCGCCGTGGCGATCATGTGCGCCAGGGCTTCCGGCGTCGGATGGGTGAAGATCCACTGCACCGGCACGGCGCGCGCGGACGATTCGGCAATCCGGGCGATCACGCTCGTCGCGGTGAGCGACGTGCCACCGAGCGTGAAGTAGTTGTCGTCGAGGCCGACCCGGTCGAGTCCGAGCACCTCGGCGAAAGCGGCGGCCACGACCTCCTCGGTCGCATTGCGCGGCGCCCGGTACGCGGCGCGCGCCGCGGTGAAGTCGGGCTCCGGCAGGGCGGCGCGGTCGAGTTTCCCGTTCGCGGTGACCGGCACGGCGTCGAGCACCGTCACGGTCGCGGGGACCATATGCGGGGCCAACCGCGCGCGGGCGTGCGCCAGGACGGCGGACGTGTCCAGTAGCGAACCCGCAACGGGGACGACGTAGCCGGCCAACCGGTCGCCGCTGGTGTTCACGACGGCGCGATCGATACCGGGGTATCCGAGGAGAGCCGATTCGATTTCGCCGAGTTCGACCCGGAAACCACGAATCTTCACCTGAAAATCCGAGCGACCCACATACTCGAGCACCGGCCCACCCTCCGAACGCCGCCACCGCACCACATCCCCCGTCCGATACATCCGCTGCCCCGGCCCACCGAACGGATCCGCAACGAACCGCGCCGCCGACAACGCCGACCGGTTCCGATACCCCCGCGCCAGCGCCGGACCCGACAAATACAACTCCCCCGCCGCCCCGAACGGCACCGGCCGCAACCGCGCATCCAGAACCAGCTCACCGAACCCACGAACCGGACCACCCACCGTGACCGACTCCCCCACCACCAAACCACCGCTGACATTCGACATGATCGTCGCCTCCGTCGGACCGTACGCATTGAACATCCGCCGACCCGGAGCCCACCGAGCAACCAACTCCGGCGGGCACGCCTCACCCGCCACCACCAGAGCACCCAACGCCCCCAACCCCGCCGAATCGACCGACGACAACGCCGTCGGCGTCAACACCGCATGCGTCACCGACTCCCCCACCAGGATCCGCACCAACTCCTCCCCACCGTAAACCGTCGGAGGAACCACCACCAACCGCGCACCCAACCCCAACGCCCACACCAACTCGAACACCGACGCATCGAAACTCGGTGACGCACAATGCAACACCCGAGCACCCGCACACACCCCGAAACCCGAACGCTGCGCAGCCACCACATTCGCCAACCCCCGATGCGTCACCACCACCCCCTTCGGCACACCCGTCGACCCCGACGTATAAATCACATACGCAGCCTGACCCACCCGCACCCGCGCACCCCGATCCGCATCGGTCACCACCCCCGCCGACACCGACAACAACCGCGACACCGTCACCGCATCATCGAGCACCACCCACCGCACCGAACCCGGCAACCGATCCCGAACCTGCGAAAGCGTCACCCCCACAACCACACCCGAATCCATCAGCATGTGCTCGACACGACCCGCCGGATACTGCGGATCCACCGGCACAAACGCCGCCCCCGTCTTCGCCACCGCCCACACCGACAACACCGACTCGACCGACCGCGCCACCGCCACAGCCACCACCGACTCCGCGCCCACCCCCGCCTCGAGCAACACCCGCGCCAACCGATTCGACGCCTCATCCAACTCCCGATACGTCAAACTCCGACCCTCACACACCACCGCAACCGCACCCGGATCCGCAACCACCGACGCCGCCAACAACTCCGGCAACGTCACCTCCGACACCGACACCTCACCCACCACCGGAGTCAAGCACTCCAACTCCGCCGCACCGATCA
>NZ_LTCZ01000380.1:0-738 GCF_001583455.1 Rhodococcus sp. LB1
CGCGCCCCGCGGGGCGCGAGGGCCAGCGGAACGTGCGCCGAGTGCAGCAGTTCCGTCGACACGGAGCCGACGGAGTGCCGCCCCAGCAGGCCGTCCCCGGCGGCGCCGACGACGATCGCCTGCGCCCCCAGCCGGGACACCTCGTCGATGAGACCCTGCGCGAACGATTCGTGGAAGCTCAGGTGGACGTCCACGTCGATGTCGCTCGGCACCGACGACTTCGCCTCGTCCAGCCAGCGCTGGGCACGAGAGGCGAGGATGTCGTCGTAGCCGGTCTCTGCCGGAACTCTCGCCGGGACCGTCCGGTCCGGCGGGAGCACCATGCAGATGTCGAGCTGTGCGCCGAGACTGCGGGCGAGCTGCGCCCCGAGGGCAAGACCGTCCTCCCCGCTGGGGGTGGCGAGATATCCAACGACCAAACGCATGGTGACGGTTCCGATCTGTCTCGGGGCGGGTGGTTTACGCGAAGCCGACGTACTTGGTCTCGAGGTACTCCTCGATGCCTTCGGTGCCGCCCTCGCTGCCGAGGCCGGACTGCTTGACTCCACCGAACGGCGCGGCGACGTCGGAGATGACGCCGCGGTTGACGCCGACCATGCCGCTCTCGAGCTTGTCGGCGACGCGGAACGCACGGTCGACGTTCTGCGTGTAGATGTACGCGGCGAGACCGTATTCGGTGTCGTTGGCGGCGGCGACACCCTCGGCCTCGGTGTCGAAACCGGTGATCGCGGCGACGGG
>NZ_LTCZ01000381.1:0-783 GCF_001583455.1 Rhodococcus sp. LB1
GGAGGGCGGGTGGGTGTCGGCGGCAAGGCTGCCGGCCGCGAGGGGGGAGGACACGTCAGGGCTGGACGGCCGCGGCGGCGGCCTTCGCGGCGTGCGGCAGGGCGTCGGCGATGATCGAGAATGCTCTGTCGTCCATGGCGGCGGAGACGAACCACGCCTCGAACGCGCTCGGCGGCGGGTACACACCGCGTGAGAGCAGCCCGTGGAAGAACGCCGGGAAGCGCCAGGTCTGGGCGGCCTTGGCTTCGGCGTAGTTCGTCACCGGGTCCTCGCTGAAGAACACGCTGAGCATCGTCCCAGCGGTCTGCACCCGGTGCGGCACGCTCTCTGCGGTCAGCGCGTCGGACAGCGTCGGACAGCAGGGTCCGCAGGGTGGCGCTGTTGCGCTCGAGTGCGTCGTACACGCCCTGGTCGGCGGCGCGCAGGCTGGCGAGCCCGGCGGCGACGGCGACGGGGTTCCCGGACAGGGTGCCTGCCTGGTAGACGGGTCCGGCCGGGGCGAGATGCGCCATGACGTCGGCGCGGCCACCGAATGCGGCGGCGGGCAGACCACCGCTCATCACCTTGCCGAACGTGTACAGGTCACCGGCGACGCCGTCGAGTCCGTACCAGCCGGCGGAGCTGACGCGGAATCCGGTCATCACCTCGTCCATGATGAGCAGCGCGCCGTTGTCGCTGGTCAGCTTCCGCAGGCCCTCGTTGAATCCGGGCTGCGGTGCGACTGCACCCATGTTGCCGGCGGCGGCCTCGGTGATGACGCACGCGATCTCGCCCTCGTTCGCG
>NZ_LTCZ01000382.1:0-809 GCF_001583455.1 Rhodococcus sp. LB1
GGGTACGGCGGTGCTGTGTGTCAGAGCCATGTTGCCACCACCTCTTCATGCGCGTTCCGTAGGGTTATAGCCTACGAAATGCGCACATGGTGCGCAACCCGGTGGCGTCTGCGGACTTGGGGCGTGCAGTCGGCCGCTCGCTCACTGGTTTAGAGATCGAACCTGGATCGATTGCCGAGCAGCCGGCGACTGAATCCGGCTCTCGGTCGACCTCCAGGAGTAGTGGCCTCGCGGTAGCCTCAGCGGGAGTTCTTCCCGGCGGGGGTTATCGGCGGAAGTGCTGTAGGTACTGGGCCTGCGGTTGGCGCATCGCCGCAGTCCCACTCACTTCTCTTTGTTTGCAGTGTCATTCACGTGGATGACACCGGTTGGCTCGGGAGAATCGACTCGCTGACGCCGTTCGTACACGCGGCGACATGATGTTTGCCAGGTTGTGTCCGCGACTGAAACGAACCGATTAGTATGCGCAGTTGATGCGACGGACGTCGGAAGCCAGACTTCGGCTCTTGTCCGGCCGCGCAGGGTTGGTGCGGTTCCGGGTCGAACGAGGGTGGTTCTGCCCGCTGAGGTGGAGCATATCGACGTGGTGCTGGGGTGGACCGAGTCGGAGGTCGAGGTCGATGCGTCCGCGCTGTTGTTGAACGCGGAGGGGAAGGTTCGCTCCGACGAGGATTTCGTGTTCTACAACCAGCCCGAGTCGACAGACGGGTCGATCCGGTTCCTGGGTACGAGCGGCACCGAGGAAGGTGCGCAGGCGCGGATCGCGATCGACCTGTCCGCCGTGCCGGCGGACGTGCACACCGTGGCCC
>NZ_LTCZ01000383.1:0-3965 GCF_001583455.1 Rhodococcus sp. LB1
CCACCCTCGGCGTCCTGACCCGAGACCACGACGGCGACCTCCCCACCGTCTTTGTGCCGGAACCGCTCCTCATGCGAGCGGCGCGGCTCATCGAGAACACCGCCACCCTCGTACACCAAGGCTGCCCACTCCCACCAGACGTCGCCGAGAACGTCCGCCCCCACCTGCAGAAGGCACTGCGCGACGACGCCGCCCGGCTCCGGGCACTCTGTGGGCGGTCCCCGACGACCCACCATGACCACCGTGGCAGTCCCGGGGTGCATTCCTCCCCAATCGCAGGAGACCAGTGTGCAACCGATCCTCGACACCTTCCCGTCAAAGGCGTTCAGATCCACAAGATCCACCACAACGGCGGGACGGCGATCTGTCGTGCATCATCAGCGGAAAGCACTGTTCACCAACCTATTAGCAAAATATATTGAAATACAACAACTTTCAAGACATGCTCGACACCGGGCACNNNNACCGGGCACGCTGGTGCCCGCCGGCACCCCACATCACAACTACGTTCGGCGCCCCTCACGACCCGGGGCACCCCAGGCGAGGGTCCAGGCGCCACCGTCCTGCTCCTCGACCTGTCCGGGCGGGTGACCCGGGACATGCCATCACATCAGGTCACAACGGGATCACAACGAAGACGGCCCGCACCCCGCGGGTCGGGTGCCGGCTACAACGTGCGCCGGTGCGATTCAAGCAATAGACGTTTTGCTTGAACGAGGGTTCCGTTCATTCAAGCTTTCGCGAGTGCAGCGGGATAAGTTCAAGAAATCTACCCTGCACCCCTACGGCGACGGCAACGGCCGACTGATCACACTCCTCCAACCGATGAAAGCCGGCGAACTGCGATGGCCGATCCTCAACATCGCACCCTGGCTCGAAGCCCGACGCGACGAATACCAAGACGGCCTCCTCAACACCACCATCACCGGCGACTACAACCCATGGATCGAGTTCTTCTCCACCGCCGTGGCCGAACAAGCCAAAGAAGGCCTCGAACGCATCCAGCGACTGATGAAAATCCGCGACACCATGATCCTCGGACTCCGCGAACAAGGCCTGCGCGGCTCAGCCATCGAAATCGCCGAATGGCTCATCGGCTACCCCGTGATCGACGTCAACACCGCAGCCACCCTCACCGGGAAAACCTTCCAAGCCACCAACACCGCCATCAAAAAAACTCGTCGACGAAAACATCCTCACCGAAATCACCAAAAAGAAGCAGAACAGGCTCTTCCTCTGCACGGACGCATGGAACGCCACCCGATGGGAGTAACCATCGACCGATCACCCCGACACCAGCCCCGATCACGACCAGGAGGTGATGACGTGATTCCGATCCCGCCGTACGGCTTGGGAGACAGCTCGATGGTGTGGCAACCCTTCGCTGGTGCCCATAGTCCTCTGGTGGAACTCCTGGCACTGACCCAGACCTACCGCGCGGCCGGCGACGGTCGAGCGGCAGCGGCCGCGTGGTCGCCGCGATTCTCAAATCGGCGCCGAGTTCGGCAGAGCAAGACATCCACTCCTTTCGCCGCCCAACACGCCCGACCGTGGGCCACGCCGATGGGTCACAGACACACGTGGCACGGCGGTGTGGTCTGTGTTTGCGGCTGCGGCCGGGCGGCGCCGCGGCCCGCATGCCATCCTCGGATAATGGCACGAACGTGGTTGTCGGTGACGGTGGAGCTGCTCGGCGGGCGCGGCGAGGAATTGTGGCCGTGGCCCGGCCGCGTCTTCGCGGTCGGACCGTCGCATACCTTCATGGACCTTGCGAATGCGATCAACGACGGCTTCGCCCGGTGGGACCGCTCTCATCTGTCGATGTTCACCCTTGCCGATGGACGAGTGGTCACCGACACCGAGACCGGCGCCGAGATGGTGGAGTCGGTCGGTGGGCCGATCACCGAGCCGGTGGACATCGAGTCGGCGAAGGTCGCCCGGCTGCTGGGGCTGGGTGTGGAGTTCCAGTTCACCTTCGACCTGGGCGATGACTGGACGCACCGCTGTGTGGTCGGGAGGGAGAAGGTCGACCCTATCCAGGTATTGGGCATCGCCCCCGGCAACCCCCTGCCGTACTGGGGCTGGGGCAGCATTCCGGATCAGTACGGGCGCCGGTGGAATGGCGACGACGGGGAAGGCCGGGCGCCGCGCAGACCACCCCAGCCGCATCCGATGCTGCTGCACGCGTGGCCCGCACGGGAGCAGGTGCCCGCGCTCGAGGTGTCCGAGCTGCGCGCCGCTATCGCGACAGCAGATGCCGTCCGCTTTCTCGCCGCGGTGCGCGGGCGTGACGTCGACGACGCGCTGCAACAGGTGGGGGCCGGCATGCCGATGGCACTGCAGCAGCGACGGGAGCAGGCCGAGCCGGTGGCGGTGTCGGTCATCAACCGGCTGACGTGGCGCGGCGGCACGGGTGACGGGGTGCTGGCCGAGGATCTGCTCGCGTGCCTGCGCGGCGAGCCGCTGACGGGACGGGTGGTGCCGGTCGACCTCGAGATGCTCGGTAGCGAGCTGGAGGGGGATCCGGGCATGTCGACCGGTGGCTACGTCGACCTGCGCACCGGGGAGGTGTACGACGACAGCAGCACCGACCCGGCGATGGTTGGGGAGGACGCCGCCGTCGACGTGGAGGCCGAACCCGACCGGTGGCTCCGGTTCGACCGCACCGGCTCGCGGGACGGTTGGCGTGACATGGCGGCCTTCGCCGGGCGGTGCCATGATGCGGCGCTGCGGGAGCGGCTGGAGCGGGCGATCGAGGGCAGGGGCGCGTTCGGCCGGTTCCGCGACCTGGTCCACCGGGAGAGCCTCGCCGATCAGTGGTACATCTTCGCCACCGACCGCCAACTGGGTCGTGCCCGTGAGTTCCTCGCCGGCGAGGGCATCCGTGTGACGCAGCGCGCCGTACAGCGATAGCCGATCGCGCACCTCTGGGAGAACGTTTGGCGGTGACGTGGCGGATCCGCCACCGTTCTGAGATTCCGCACTGTCTCTGGCAGATCGGCATGCTCGGCCAGTGCGGTGATCGAAGCAACCTCCGCCGACTGTCCTGGCCGTTCGTCGGCATTCCTTTGACGATCAGCTCGAAACGCGGTGGGCCGACTGCCCTGTAGTAGCCGGTTACCGTGCGGGTATTCGCGGCCGGTTTGGATCCGGAGACAGGTCCGAGAGACACGCCAGCACAACCGAAATCCGGTCTCGGCATGCACGTTCGGCACCGCCACACTCGACATGTGGGTGCCGGCGTCGAGAGCGCACATGTATGACCGCCCGGGGTCGAGTCGAGCGGGCCGGACAGGATGGGCCCACCGGCCCCGGGGCCGGGTGCCAGAGCCAGCCGAACGGATCGGCGGCGACACCGTCGAATGCGTCGTCGTCCGACTCGCCCTCGAAACACCCGTACGGGGCGCCACCTGCGGTGAAGCCGACAGGCGAACATCGACCCGCTCGCCCACCACGATCCCATCGAACACCGATGCCGGTCCGTCTGTGGTGTCCGGCTGGTCGCGGCGCTTCCCGTACGCGTGCCGGTGTGTGCTGTTGCTCGGCTCACCGCCCATGGAGTCGGGCGTGCCCCTCGACGTCGGGTTTGTCCGCGACAATCACATCGGTCCCGCGGCCACCGAGACGTGGAAGTTCCCCGCACCCACGGACCGCTCGAGGGTCGCAATGACAGCAGCCGGATTGTCGTAGGGCCCGTTGAGGTAGAACGGCTGACCGTCCCTCCCGAACTCGATCCGACCCGACCCGTCCCACTCACCCAGGAACGCGGCGGCATCACCATCGAACGTATCCGCGGGCTCGAAACCGAGCCCACGCGCATACGCCGCCGCCCCCAGGATCAGTTCACGGCCGAGTTCGATCGGAATCTCCACCGCAGGACGGTCGAACGCCGCGTAGTACCTGCGGACGGCGGTGGGGATCCTGCCCGCATCCATGGTTTCGGGGTCACGGGTGTTCTTCACCCC
>NZ_LTCZ01000384.1:0-2501 GCF_001583455.1 Rhodococcus sp. LB1
CGAACGGTGCGATGGACGTGAGGATCCGCAGCTCAATGTTCGTTCCGGTGCGGGCCGCCGCCGTGGGTATGCGCGAATCTGCCCAGACGTCACCGGTGGCTAGGTTTGGCAGCGCCCGGTCGGAGTTGGCGCCGACGCTGTCGGGATCAGCGGACATCGGGTACGGGCCGCACCAATACGCGGCTGACGGTGGCGGTGGTGATGGTGATTCGTCCGGTCGGCCCACTGATTCGCAGACGCCTGAGATGGCTATCCGTGCAGATATTCCAGCCCAACGCGTCCACGCGGTCCGGACATATCAGGTGCGCTGAAAAAGCTCCTGAAGTAGGCCGGTCGGAAGGCCCCTCCACTTTCGAGAACCGGACCCACTCGCTCCAGAGCGCCTGCCTGAGGCCTGGAAACCGCCCTCTGGGCGAGTTGGTGGCAAAAGTTGCTTTTTAAACTCCCCGTCCAGCTCCCTGATCGGTAGCGCGGCGCTCAGGCACCGAAACGTCGATGCATGGTCCACCCCTTAGGCGACTTCGCGACCCCTCCGCAGCCTCCAAAACAGCGAGTCTCCGAGAGAGTGTCTGAGCGGGATGCTTTGATTGCACCGTGGACAACCAGGAAACCGTCAGCAACTTCGGTCCGGAGCTGATCTTCGCGATAGTGCGACCGGTCGGAGTAGACCGCGACGTCGTGGTCGACGCGTTCCGGCGGCAGCTAGCCACCTTCGAATACGACTTGGAGCACATTCGCATTAGTGAAACCATCGAGAACTTGTTGCCCGATGGAGTCGAACTTCCAAGAAAAACCTACGAAAAGACAGACGCGCTAATTAAGCACGGCGATCGCATCTGCGAAGAGAACAAGTCATCCGCGGCGCTCGCGGCTAGTGCAATCGTTCAGATCCAAGTCTTAAGGGCAGAGCATGGGTGCTCCGAAACGGAACGGCGGCAACGCACCGCCTACCTAATCGATTCAGTTAAGCGTACGCAAGAGGTCGAGTTGCTGAAAAGCGTTTACGGAGACCGATTCATACAGATCGCATTGATGTCCGACGATGTGAAGCGACGAACTCGTCTAGTTGAGCTATTTCGCACCGAGAACTTCGGCGACCCCGATTCTGAGCACGACGAGAAGGCCACCAGGCTGATGGGCCGTGATCAAAAAGAGGGAACTAAATATGGACAGAACGTTTCAAAAGTTTTTCCCAAGTCGGATCTATTTATTGACGCAGATCAGAACGTTGACGACCAGCTCGAACGATTCTTGAATCTATTATTTGGATCTCCTGAGTACTCTCCGCCATCTAAGCTCGAGTTCGGAATGAACATGGCGTACATCGCGAGTACGAGATCGCCGGAACTTGGCCTGAAGGTCGGCGCGGCAATACTGGATAGAAATTGGCATGTCTTGAGTTTAGGATTCAACGCACACCCGACGAATCCGCAGGAATCGCCTCTATTTGATCGGTCGAAGAGCTCGATCAAAGCGCTAGTCCTCGATACGCTTCGAAGAATGGAACCACTACTTATTGAAGAGGTTAAAGAAGGGTTGGACAGAGATCCAGAAGACTTTGTCACTGAACTTCTTCAAAACGGGGAACTGAAGGAATCTCAGTTGCAGGATCTGACGGAGTTTCAAATCCCAGTGCACGCCGAAATGTCTGCGCTACTCGATGGCCTGGGCCGCGGCGGTATCGGTGAGGGGGACACGCTCTACGTGACCGCTTATCCCTGCCATAACTGCGCCAAACATGTTATGTCTGCAAATCTTGACGTGGTTTATCTTGAGCCTTACCCAAAGAGTAGGGCCGAGAATATGTACGGCTCTGGGACACAGAAGTTCAAGCCGTTCTTTGGAATATCCCCGAAGCGATACGACACACTCTTTCGTGTCGAAGGCGACAGAAAGGATGCCGAGGGTTCCCGGTCACCGTGGTCACGCGAGGAACGACGACAAGCTCTTCCAAAGGTTGGACGATTCGATGAGTTCGTGGGATCCGAGAGCGAACGAGAAACCGCAGCCATATCAGAGGAACTATCAGCAGCCGACATTTGACACCAACATCGAGAGCGGGAGGTAAATATGCAGAGTTCAGAAAATGGGCGCGAGCTGTTTCGACAACAGATCGCGGCCGCTCGACGGTCATTTCAGTCGTTCGAACGTCCCAAACAGGAGTTCTTGAGGCGAGAGGTTGTCACTCGTCCACCTTCAGAGGACGCCCCCCACGAGTAGTAGCGGCAGCATTGGTCTTGAAGTAGCCCCGCACCGCCCTTGCGCTCACGGCGACGGCGGGGGCAAGAGCTGCCAACCGTGTGACACTTCGGCGGTCACCGCTCTCAGGTTCAGTAAATGCCGACGAGGCNTACCTCCGCTCTTCCCCGGATGGGTCGCCGACGTGGACTCAATTTGTCGGGACCTTGTCTTTGCAAAGCAGTGTTGGCAGCTCGCGCCGCACAAACGCCAGCGCTACCGCTGGAGGTTGCTGAGGCGGGTGACACAAGGCGCGGCACAAA
>NZ_LTCZ01000385.1:0-880 GCF_001583455.1 Rhodococcus sp. LB1
ACCCGGTGGACCGCATCGTCAGCATCGGTGCCTTCGAGCCCTTTCGCCGCCACTCCTACCAGGCGTTCTTCGACAGGTGCCGGGACCTGTTGCCCGCGGACGGGCGGATGTTGCTGCACTCGATCATCGCCTACCAGCGCGGCACCCTGGAGAAGATGGGCATCCCGTTCACCGAGGCCTACGTGCGCTTCGCCGTGTTCATCGTTCGAGAGATCTTTCGGGGTGGTCAGCTGCCCGAACCGGACTGGGTGACCGCTCCGGCGGAGCGGGCGGGGTTCGGTGTCGACCAGATTCAGCCGTTGCAGTCGCACTATGCGCGTACGTTGGACCGGTGGTCCGGGGCGCTCGCGGCCCGTCACGATGACGCCGTGAAGTTCGCTTCGGAAGAGGTTTATCAGCGGTACATGAAGTACCTGACCGGTTGCGCCGACCAGTTCCGCAGCGGACGCGTCGATGTCATGCAGTTCACCCTGGTCAAACAGGGGTGAGCTGGTTCTCACCCGAATTTTTCGGATTCTGAGCGAGCCGACCTGCGGATATTCACGATCGCGTCAGCGGACGATTCTCGCCAACTTGTCGGAATCCGCACCGCCGACGGCACTGTCAACTTTGAGCAATCCGACGGCGATTTTCGCCCGTTCGCCTCCGCGATTCACCAGGTCGCGTGTGACGAATGCGGCTTGTGTGGTTAGCAGATTGTTCAGGCGACCTCAAGTTTGACAGTGCCCATGGGACGCACTGGCCTCAGTCAGCCCGGGCCGTCGGGATTCGCGAGATCGTACGCGCGGGAGACCTTTAGGGGGACGACCATGCGCCAGGCGTCGATGACGAGTTCGCGCGCCTCGGCCGGGTGCAGTGCCGCAAGGTCGGCGTGAACCCA
>NZ_LTCZ01000386.1:0-806 GCF_001583455.1 Rhodococcus sp. LB1
CCCGACCCTCGAGGCCGGGTGGCGGCCACGGAGCAGAGAGCCGAGCCGGGTTCGACGAAGAGCGGTCCGGCGCCACTGCGGGGGAAGGTGCGGGCAGGGTGGTGACTATTTCGGGGTCGCTGCCGAGCGCGCGGTCGGTGTGAAGGTGCTGCCGCGTGATCGGGGTATGGTCCGGTCCTTGCGTTGGACCGGTTCCTGCGGTGTCGGGACGATTCGCCGGCCCCGTCCCGAGAGCGTCCGGGAGGCCCTCGGGACCGGATCGTCGTCGTGGTTCGACGGCGTTCGTCGGTGAGTCGGCCGACGAGTTTCCCCGACGGGTTGAGGGAAGGATCTGGGATGTCGGAATTCAAGCCCTTCGTCACGCAGGTGCAGTCCCATTACGACCTGTCCGACGACTTCTTTCGGCTGTTCCTCGATCCGAGCATGACCTACAGCTGCGCCTACTTTCAGCGCGAGGACATGACGCTCGAGCAGGCGCAACGGGCCAAGATTGACCTCGCGCTCGGCAAATGCGACCTGCGGCCGGGTATGACGCTGCTCGACATCGGCTGCGGCTGGGGCTCGACCATGCTGCGCGCGATCGAAAAGTACGATGTCAACGTCATTGGCCTCACCCTCAGCGACAACCAATACCGGCACGTCACCGAGCTCGTGTCCGGTCTGTCGGGGCCGCGGACCGCGCAGGTCCGCCGGCAGGGCTGGGAGGAGTTCGACGAGCCGGTGGACCGCATCGTCAGCATCGGTGCCTTCGAGCACTTTCGCCGCCACTCCTACCAGGCGTTCTTCGACAGGTGCCGGGACCTGTT
>NZ_LTCZ01000387.1:0-404 GCF_001583455.1 Rhodococcus sp. LB1
CAGTCGTTCGTCGGCCTCCGCACCGATCATCCGCAATTCCAGGTCACGAATCTCCGAGATCCCGCACGAATCGCGGTGGACATTTACCCCTAGCGCGACACCGCTTGACGTCAGCAGGGCATCCTTCACGTGCTCGGTTAGCCACACGACCCCTCCCTGCCCGTCGTGGGAGATGTCCGCACCGCCACACCGCAGAATGGCTGCCAGAGAGCCCGTGCGACCGCGTAATCGTCGTCGACCCACATATCCAAAACCGGCCCCACCCACGTCGAACCCGCGGCACCCAATCGCCGTATGTGACCGAGCGTCACGTCCCCATCGGGACCTAAGTGCGATAGGCGTCGGCGCGATGCGAGATCGCGGTGACCTCCACCGTGCGGTTCTCGTCGTTGATCAGATACAGC
>NZ_LTCZ01000387.1:472-593 GCF_001583455.1 Rhodococcus sp. LB1
CGCCATCACCAACCGATACCGGTCACCTGGCTCGCTCACTCGCCGGAGGACCGAGCATCGCGCATCAGCCGGGCCAACTCGTCAGCATCGACGACATCCCCACCCTCGACCTCGGCCCGGC
>NZ_LTCZ01000388.1:0-628 GCF_001583455.1 Rhodococcus sp. LB1
GCGTTCGCGATCGGGTTTGTGCCACGGGTCTGTCGTTTGGCCTTGTTCCGCCTCTTCTTCGCGGCCTGCGTTGCTTTCTTCGAGCGTCCCATGGATGTCCTTCTGCAGGTGGTCTGTCATGGTCTCGTTGGTAGGCAGGGAACAATACTGTACTGACGGTTGGCTTTTCATGGGTTTGTCTCACGCCCAACGCCGGTGACAGGCAGTGGGAGATCGACGTAGACGCTTAGATGACGGTTGCGTTGTATTTTGCGAGATGGGATCTGACCAGCTCCACCCCGGCGCGGTCATCGANNAGCCCCACACCGGCATTGGGCTTGATCGTCATCACGACGGAGAACCTGTCCTCGTCGTTGCGTGCCCGGTATTTGATCCCGAGCACCCCGTCGGTCCCGTGCAGGATCGATGCCGCCCAGTCCCGGGTGATCCGGTAGTCGACGGGGTCGCATTTCGTCAGCCAGGTGTCCTGACCGATTGCCGCCAGGTGTGAGCCGTGCACCAGTGCGACCGGGACGTCGTCGGTGACGGTGACCTGGGACAGGACTCGACCGGCCAGCTTGGCCTTCCGCATGATCCTCGGAATGTGGTCATCGAGCGGCAGCGACCGGCAGTAGGTCTCCGCGATGCA
>NZ_LTCZ01000389.1:0-86381 GCF_001583455.1 Rhodococcus sp. LB1
CTCGAAGTGTTGCAGCAGCAGTTGTCGGTACAAGTTTCTGTGAACATCAGACACATGTACCTAACCTGTGACAACAGTCACAAGCTCGGCGCAACTCTACCCGCGCGTATTTCCGGTCCGCGGGCGGTCGACAGCACTCAGGCCTGCGAGTCCTCGATGAGATGCTCGAACGGTTTCAGGTTCGCCAGTGACTCCCCGCGTGAGACACGCCACTCCCACTCACGCTTGATGGAACCGGCGAAACCGAGCTCGAGGAGGGTGTTGAAGTCGCCGTCGGCCGCCTCGAGCACCTGCCCGAGAATCCGGTCCAGTTCGTCCGCGGTCACCGCGTGCTCGGCGATCTGACCGACCAGGTAGATGTCGCCGATCTTGTCGATCGTGTACGCCACCGAGTACAGCCGGCGATTGCGCCGCAGCAGGTACTTGTAGACGCCTTCGAAGTTCTCGTCGGGCTTGCGGCAGACGAACGCCTCGACGCGCAGACCGTGCTTGCCGACGGTCAGGAGCGTGGTGGTCTTGAGCTTGCGCTCGCCGGGCAACTCGACGATGAAGTGCGTCGAGTCCTTCCTCGTGAAGTCCATCTCACGTTCGGTCAGGGCGGACTCGATCGCTTCGGCCAGCTCGCTCATGCGCGCACTCCCCCGGCCCTGCGCAGCTTCCACAGTCCGCGTCCGCGACGCGGGGAGAATTCGCTGGGGCCGTGTCCGTAGTTGTAGTTGACGGTCGCCATCCGATAGCTCTCGAGGAGTCCGTCGGCCGTGTGTTCCCAGGAGAAATTCTCCGCGTGACGAGGAGCCTCGGCGGCCAGCGCGGCGAGCCTGCCGGGCTCCGAGACCAGCGACTGCAACGCCGTCGCCCAGTCCTCGGTGCGGTGCCCGTCCACGAGAAGCCCGGTCTCGCAGTTCCGGACGGCGACGCCGAGACCGCCCACGTTCGCGGCGATCACCGGCGTGCCGCAGGCTTGCGCCTCGATGGCCACCAGCCCGAACGACTCCGAATAACTCGGCACCGCAACGAGATCCGAAGCCCGGTACACGTCGACGAGTCGATCGGGCGCCTGCGGCGGGAGGAACGTCACCCGCGCGGCGATGCCGAGCGAGGACGCGAGTTCGATCAACGCGTCCGGCCGAGCCAGCCCGGAACCGGACGGGCCGCCGACCACGAGCACCCGCAGTGTCGATTCGGGATCTCGGGCGATCAGTTCCGCGGCGGCACGGAGCAGGACGTCGGGCGCCTTGAGCGGCTGGATGCGTCCGACGAACGTCACGACGGTCTCGCGCGGGTCGAGCCCCAGCTTCGCCCGGGCCGCGGCCCGGTCGCCCGGCCGGTACCGCGTCAGATCTGCGCCGGGCGCCACCACGTCGATCCGGTTCGGGTCGGCGCCGTAATGGCGGACCAGCTGATCGGATTCCTCGGTGGTGTTGGCCACGAGCCGGTCGGACTCGGCCACCACCTGCTGCTCGCCGATCTGGCGGGCGGCCGGTTCGGGAGTGTCACCGTCGGCCAGCGACAGATTCTTGACCGCGGCGAGCGTGTGCGCGGTGTGCACGAGCGGCACACCCCAGCGGTCGCGGGCGAGCCAGCCGACCTGCCCCGACAACCAGTAGTGCGAGTGCACCAGGTTGTAGTAGCCCGGTTCGTGGCGCGCCTCCTCGCGGAGCACCCCGGCGACGAACGCGCAGAGTTGGGTGGGCAGATCCTGCTTGTCCAGCCCCTCGAACGGGCCCGCTACGACGTTCCGGACGAGGACCCCCGGCGCCGCTTCCTGGACCGGTGCGTCGGCGGACGACGTGGCCCGGGTGAAGATTTCCACCTCGACGCCGCGCCGCGCCATTTGGATGGCGGACTGCAGCACGTAGACGTTCATGCCGCCCGCATCGCCGGTACCGGGCTGCGCCAGTGGTGAGGTGTGGACCGAGAGGACGGCCACCCTGCGGGGGCGCGAGTTGTGCATGGGCGTCACCACTCCATAGTGCTCCCTCACCGATCGGCCCCTTTAACCGAGGTTGTCGACGAACTCGCCGACCTCCTTCACGAACCTCTCGGGATCCTCCACGAACGGTCCGTGATCGCAGCCTTCCCAGAACGACGCCCGCGCCTGCGGGATCAGTTCTGCAGCGTGCCTACCAGCCGAGACATCGACGACGGAGTCCTCGGTGCCGTGCAGGACGAGCACCGGCACGTCGAGGGACCGGAGCAGGTCGTCGTGGCTCGCAGACCGGTTGAAGAGTGCGGCCCGCACCCGGGGCGGGGTGGCGAGGCTGGCCCCGAACAGCGCCTGCGACTGTGCGCCCTTGCCTTCCGGCGGTCCGGTGAGCGCGTTGCCGAACGCGCCCAGCGCGCGGATCGCCTCGCGCGGCTCCTCGGACATCGCGCCGGGGATCGCCGCGCGCATCGCCGCACCGACCTTGCCGCCTGCCTCCCCGCGACCGATGCTGGTGATGGCTCCGACGAAGACCACACCGTCGACGGCGGACGTGCCGTGCGACGCCAGGTAGTCGCAGATCACGAGGCCGCCGTAGGACCAGCCGAGGAGCACGGCGCCGGACGCGACGCCTTCGACCATGAGCACCGCGTCGACGTCCCCGGCCCAGACCGCGGAGTCGGCGTAGCCGGTGTCGGGCGCACCCGAGTAGCCGTGTCCGCGCAGGTCGACGGCGATGACGCGGTAGCGGGCCGCGAGTTCGTCGAGCACCCCAGGGCCCCAGCACTTCGAGGACTGCGCCCAACCGTGCAGGAGTACCAGGGCCCGCGCGTCGGGGTCACCGGTCACCGAGTAGACGAGGGGCGTTCCGTCGACGCCGACTGTTTCACGAATAGCCATGGGGTCACCATAGAGGCCAGCAGCGCGGCGACCGCCGCCACCGCGTAGCCCGCGGTCGTGCCGAATTCGTCGATCATCCGGCCCGCGAGTGCCGACCCCACGGCGACGCCGACACCCAGCCCGGTGACGATCCAGGTGATGCCCTCGGTCAGCGCGGCCGCGGGCACGATCTGCTCGACGAGACCGGTCGTGACGATCATGATCGGTGCCACCGTCATCCCCGCCACCGCGTAGGCGACGGCGAGCGCCGGAATGCTGTCGGCCAGAAGGAGTGGAACCGTCAGGACTGCCACCGCGAGAACCGCGACCATCAGCTGTTTCCGGAGCGGCGCCGACACCCGGATCGCGCCGAACACGATGCCCGCCACAGCGGAACCGGCCGCGAACAGAGCCAGCACCACGGTGGCGGAGGCGGGTGCGTCGTGGCTTCGGGTGAAGGCGATGGCACCGACGTCGATGACGCCGAAGATCGTGCCCATCGACACCATCACCGCCACGAGGATCCACACGGCGGGGGTCCGGACGACGGACGGGCGGCCGTCGTGCGTTGCCGAATGCACGGGGGGTTCGGTGCCGCGCTGAGCGACGAGTGCGAGCGTGCCGACCACCAGCAGGACGAGACCCGCGAGCGGTCCCGCCTCGGGGAACACCGTGACGGACAATCCGACGGAGACCACCGGTCCCGCGATGAAGCACAGCTCGTCCACCACCGCCTCGAACGCGAACGCCGTCCGCAACAGTGACGTGCCGCGGTACAGCTCGGTCCAGCGGGCGCGCACCATCGCACCGATCGTGGGCATGCAGCCGGCGGGAACGGCCCACACGAACAGCACCCAGTCGGGCGTCCCGAACCGGACGCACACCAGCATCGCGGCGATGGACGTCGCGCTGATCCCCGACGCGACGGGAAGGACGCGGGACTGCCCGTACCGGTCCACCGCCCGGGACACGACCGGGGTGATGAACGCGTAGGTCAGCGCGAACACCGCGGCGAGGGCACCGGCCAGTGCGTAGTCGCCGCGCAGTTCGGACAGCATCGTGACGATGCCGATGCCGACCATGGCGATCGGTACCCGCGCAACGAATCCTGCGGCGGAGAACGCTGCGGAGCCGGGAGCGGCGAAGATCTGACGATAGGTACCGAGCACGCGTCGAGCCTCACAGATCGTGGCCGCGACTTCCAGCACGTGCGAGTATTGCGCTCATGAGTGTCCTGGTGTGTTTCCACGCCCATCCCGACGACGAAGTGTTCACCACGGGCGGCGTGATGCGTCAGGCCGCCGACGCCGGTCATCGCGTCGTCGTGGTTACCGCGACGGACGGGGCGCTCGGCGAGGCCCCCGACGGGATCCTGACCGACGGCGAATCACTCGCCGAGCGTCGGCGCCGCGAGCTGGAGGAGTCGACGTCGCTGCTCGGCGCCCAGCGTGTGGTGTTGCTGCACTACGCGGATTCCGGGATGGCGGGAACGCCGGAGAACGAGAACCCCGCCGCGTTCTGCAACGTCGACGTCGAGGAGGCCGCTGCCCGGCTGGCCGCGATCCTCGTCGAGGAATCCGCCGACGTGGTCACCATCTACGACCCCAACGGTGGCTACGGTCATCCCGATCATGTCCAGGTGCATCACGTGGGCATCCGGGCCGCCGAACTGGCCGGTGTGCCGCACGTCTACGAGGCCGCCGTGAGCCGCGACCACATCCGGCGGCTCATGGCCGCGAATCCGGAGTGGTCCGAGAACGCCCAGCCACCGGACCTCGACACGTTCGGTCTGCCGGACTCCGAGATCACCACGGTCGTGGACGTCACCTCGGCCATGGACGCCAAGCGCGCCGCGATGCACGCGCACGCCACCCAGATCGGGGATTTCGGCCCGTTCCTGCAGATGCCCGAAGACCAGTTGCGGGCGGCGTTCGGTCAGGAATGGTTCCGCCGCCGCGGGGCACCGGCCGGCCTCGCGGAGTCTTCGCTGCCCCTCTGATCGACCGGCCCGGTTGTCTCCGCGAACCGCCTGCGCGGGTTCGGTTCCGCGCCTAGCATCCACGGGTATGGATCCCGCTGATCTCGTCGCGACCATGCCGTTCGCCGTGCACACCGGGGTTCGCCTCACCAAGGCCGCACCCGAGGAGGTCGTCGGGCACCTCGAGTGGGAACAGCACCGCACCACCGCGGGAAACGGCATGCACGGCGGGGCGCTGATGACGCTCGCCGACAGTGTCGGAGCCGTCTGCGCGTTTCTCAATCTTCCGGCGGGAGCGTCCACGTCGACCACGAGTTCGAGCACGGTGTTCACCCGCGGCGTCCGCAAGGGCACCGTCACCGCGACCGCGCGTCCGCTGCACGCCGGACGAACCACGGTCGCCGTCGTCACCGAACTGCGGGACGACGAGGACCGGCTCGTGGCGCAAGTGACGCAGTCGCAGGCGGTGCTGCACCCCCAGCCGGGAAGCTGACCGATGTCGCGTCTGCTGCGGGCGTACCGCTCCACGGGAGCGGATCTGCCGTTCGGCAACGTCCTCGCCGCGCACGACGTCGCGATGGAAGGCTATTTCTGGCGGTTCACCCAGCCCGCGACGGGACAGGTCGTCGTCGCGCTGGCGGGAATCAATCGGGCCGCGGACGGGCACTGGGCGACGCTCGGTCTCGCCGGTCACCCCACCCGGTTTCTGCGGACCGCCGCGCACCCGGAGGGCTACGCCAACCAATCCGGGCTCGGCGCCTTCGCCGGCGACGCGTTCCGCGGGTCCGTCGACCGTGTGCACGTGGACCTCGGGCGGGACGCCCGCCTCGACGTCCGGATCGGCGCCCAGGTGCCGTGGCCGCGGCGCAGGCTCGGCGGGTCGAGTGTGTTCCAGACCGTCCCCGCGCTGAACCAGTACTGGCACCCGTGGCTGCTCGGCGGACGGGCCGAGGGCACGGCCGTGCTGGGCGGCACCGAGATCGACCTCGACGGCGCCCAGGTCTACGGCGAAAAAAATTGGGGCAAGGGCGGATTCCCCGACTCCTGGTGGTGGGGCCAGGCTCAGGGTTTCGCCGACCGTCAGGCGTGTGTCGCGTTCGCGGGCGGCGAGATCACCGCGGGCGGGCTGCGCACCGAGGTCACGGCCGTCGTCGTCGCGCTGCCCGACGGCACGGTGTTCCGCCTCGGCAACCCGGTCACCTCCCCCGTCCGGGCGCATGTCACGGACGATCGGTGGTCGCTGCGGGGCCGCGGTCGCACGTGGAGCGTCGAGATCGAGGGCGGTTCCCCACTGAGCGCGGCGCACGTGCTGCCGGTTCCGCTCCCCGCCGAGCGTCGCAACATCCCCGGCGCCCTCGAACACCTCGCGGGCTCGATGAGTGTCACGGTCCGCCGTCGCGGTGAGCTCGTCTGGGCCGACGAGTCACCACTCGCCGCGTTGGAGCACGGCGGTATCGAGCGGGCGCGTGCGGAGCTGCGCAGGCGGGGTGCGCCACCGGACGCGACATCGGCGCCGCCACTCAGCTGATCACCTCGAGCTCGGGTGGCTGCAATGCCTCGACGATCTCGGCGGTCTCCGCGTGGAGAACCCCTATTCGCCCGGCCTCCTCCAGGTGGCGCGCATCGACGCCCGAGATCGCGTCGGCGGCGACGAGCACCTTGTAGTCGCGTTCGCTGGCGTCGAAGATCGTGGCGCGCGGGCAGTGGGGATAGTTGCATCCCGCGATCACCACGGTGTCGACCCGCCACTGGCGCAGGCGGTCGTCGAGTTCGGTGCGGTAGAACGAACTCCACCGGGGTTTGAACAGGATGTGTTCGGTCGGCGAGACGGGCTGGAGGCCGCCGCCGAGGAGCGACTCGGGGTCGAGCGGTGGCACCCCCAGCTCCGGCGCCACCTGGGAGCCGGCAGTGCCCGGTCTGGCGATGTCGAGTCCGGCCGCGAGCACGCGGCGCCGGCACAGGTCGACGTCGTCGCCCTCGTACAACCGGACGACGTGCACGATCGGGGCCGAGGCCTCCCGGTAGGCGTCTACGAGACGAGCGATCGCGGGCAGTACCGCCGAGGTGCCGGGAATCGGGGCGGTCCCGCCGTCGACGAAGTCCACCTGCGTGTCGACGACGAGCAGCGCGGACCGGCCGAGATCGGGAGCGAGGAACGGATCCGAGTTCTGCCGCCAGTGGGTCACGCAGCAAATCTAACGCTCGCACGCACCCTGTAGCCGGAATCACAGGGACCGGTTCATTCACACGAAACGGGGGTTTGGGACCATGGAGTGGGTGGGGTAGTGCGAGAAGGGTCCCAACCGATGACTGTGAGCGATGAGAACTGGCCGTCGATCGGCGCGACAGGGGCGCGCTTCGGATCAGCCAGCCGGCGCCGCAGCGCCAGGAAAGAGCAGGACCCGAGCCCGCCGCAGCCGGCCGAGTGGGTGGAGCCCGGCCGCGCCGAGGCCGCTCCCTTGCAGGTGGAACCCGATTCCGAACCCGCCGATCAGACTCCCCAGGCGGTCGACAGTCCTGCCGCCGAGCCCACCGAGTGGGTGACACCCGAAGACACCGTCTCCATCGTCCGGCCGTTCATCCTCACGGGCGGTCGGACCGAGTCCGGGGTCGATCTGCCACTGGAGGCGCTCATCGCCGCCCGCCCGGACGGGGACACCGTCGTGGACGGGATGCCGGCGCCGGACGAACTGCGCCGCGTCTTCGCGCTGTGCTCCGAACCGCGGTCGGTGGCCGAGATCGCGTCGCTCGCCTCGATCCCGCTCGGCGTCGCGCGCGTACTCCTCGGCGACCTCGCCGCGGCCGGGGCGGTGACCGTGAACGAGACCGCCGGGTCCACCGGGCCGGACCGGAAACTGATGGAACGCGTCCTCGACGGGCTGCGCAAACTCTGAGCTGCACCGGGTAGCAGGTACCCGGGGAAGAAGCATAACGAATTCGTCCGCCGCACAAATATTTTCCCGTGCGGCTGACGAATTGCTGTGACGCTAGATCGACGTCCGGCGCATCGCTCCGACCGGATCGGAGTAGATGGTGCTCAGCGACACCACCGTCGAGGCGTACTCCTGCACCCGGTTGCCGAATCCGGAAATGCGAATGTCCCTGCGCTCCAGCGACGATGCCTGCGCGAAGGCCTCCGCGACGTGCGGGATGCCGGCCGGATACTCGGTGAACGCCTGACCTCCGAGAATCACCCGGTCAGGGTTGAACAGGTCCCGCAGCATGGCGACCGTCTTCCCGAGCACCTGAGCACGTTCCACCAGAAGCTTCTGCGCGGGAACGGAACCCGAGGACGCCGCCTTGTAGAGGGCACTCATCGTCGGCCGCTGGTTCGACTCCGGGAGGATGCCCGCATCGAGGGCCGCGGAAATGACCGCGCGATCGCTGATCGTCGCCTCGAGGCACCCGCGTGACCCGCACGAGCACTGCGCCGACGAGCCGGTCGGCAAGTGCGCGATGGAACCGGGACCGCTCGACGGCGTGTGAACGCGGCCGTCGATGGTGATCGCGATGCCGGCCGTCTCACGGGCGTAGAAGTACAGGCCCGTTTCGCCTTGCGCGACACCGTCTTCGCTGTCCGGGCTCAGCAGCAGTTCGGACGCGGCCATCGCCTCGACGTGCGCCGCGACGGAGACGGGCAACCCGAGTCCGGTCGCGATGATGGCGCCGACCTGGGCGGACTTCCATCCCAGCCGGGGATGGTCGACGACACCGGTCTGCGGATCGACCCGACCGCCGAGTGCGACACCCGCCCACAGCGGGCGACGCCGGTGCCAGCGGGAGGCGAAGGCCCGCGCGCTGCGTGCGATGCCGGCGAGTGCGTCGGCGGACGCGCCCTGCGGGGTGGGCACCTCGACCGCGCCGAGGACCTTCCCGCGCAGGTCACTGGCGATGATGCTGGTCACGACCGCGCCGATGTGAATGCCCACCGTCAGGTAGGGCTCGTGGTTGACCTCGAACGGAACCCGCGGACGACCGATCGCGCCGGACGGCGTGAGGTCGCCGCGTTCGCGCAGCAGCCCGAGGTCGAGGAGCGCCGACACCTGACGGTTGACGGTGGCGATGCTCAGGCCGGTCGCCTTCGCGGCGACGTCCCGGGACAACGGGCCGCGTGACCGGGCCACCCGCAGAACACCGGCGGCCGGGCCGTCGCTGATCCGCAGTTCGGGGGGAACGATGTGGAGACGGGGACGGGACACAGGCCGCTGGAATCGAGATGCGGAGCCGGTCCGGGTGGGGCTGGAAAGAGTGGGGGTAGACACGTGGCAGTCCTTGCATGCGGAGGCGGTGCGCACCTTCGTCCGAACGCTGCATCCGTCCCAGGCCGAGAGTGGGACGACCGAGGACGATCGATCAGGAGAAGACTGCGCGAATTAGCTGCAGATGCTGAGACAGCGACAACACAGTTCCCGCGCCAAGGGCAGCCGCGAGCCCAGCGCGGAAGTCACATAGGTGACCCGCGGAGCGGTCGACTGGCCTGAAGACATGACACGAAAGTAGCAGCTTCGGTCGGTTTCACCAATCGGAGGGCGCGTCGGCGTGTGCCTCCGCCCCGCGCCGCTTCGGCAGTTCCCGCCGTGGGGAGGCACCACCGGCGGCGCTCCCCGGAGACCGTCACCACCCTTGACGGCAATCGTGTTTCACGACACAATACGCCGGGATACCAACCGAACGTACGGTTATAGGAGCGAGATGTATCGATGTGATCGCCACCGGTCTGCCACGGACCGGACCAGGGGTTGTCGATGAAGACGACGAAGGCGCTGCTAGCCCTCGGGGTCGGACTCAGCGTGCTGCTGACCGCCTGTTCGGCCACCGGAACGCAGGACTCCCCCGCATCCGGGATCACCGTGAAGAGGGACGGTTACGGAATCCCCCACGTGTACGCCGACACCACGCGCGCGCTGTACTCCGGATACGGCTACTCGGTCGCCGAGGACCGGCTGTTCCAGATGGAGATGGCCAAGCGGTCGTCGATCGGCACGGCGGCCGAGGTGCTCGGACCCGACTACGTCGAGATCGACAAGACGGCGCGCAATAGCATCGATCCACAATCGATCAAGGATCAACTGGCCCGGCTGCCGCAGAATGAACACGACATCTTCGAGGGCTACGCCGAGGGGTTCAACAAGCGGATCGACGAGGTCGGAGCAGATCCGGCACGCCTGATGCCGAAGCAGTTCCTGGACGCCGATTTCCGGCCCGAGCACTGGACCGGGTACGACGTGGCCATGGTCTGGGTGCAGACCATGGCCAACAGGTTCTCCCAGTCGAGCAGTGAACTCGCGAACCTCCAGGTCCTGAAGAGCCTCCAGGCGAAGAACGGCGACGAGAAGGGCAGGCAACTCTTCGACCAGCTGATCTGGGCCGAGGAAGATCCCGGCGCCCCGACGACGGTTCCCCGCGACGAATCGGCTTCGCCCGACGACGAGCCGCACGCGATGTCACAGGAAGCTCATCTCTCCGACGTCACGCAGGCTCTGCCCGACGCGAATCTGACCCGGATGAAGAACGCGGGCGGAGGCGAATGGCCGCACATGAAACCCGAGGCCAGCAACCTGTGGATGGTCGGCGCCGACAAGACCGCCGACGGCACATCCGTTCTGATGAACGGACCGCAGTTCGGCTGGTTCAACCCGTCCTACGTGTACGGCGTCGGTTTGCACGGCGCCGGTCTCGACGTCGCGGGAAACACCCCCTATGCCGTCCCTACCGTCCTGTTCGGCACCAACAAGACGATCTCGTGGGGGGCGACCGCCGGGCCGCTCGACGTCAACGACGTCTATCAGGAAGTCCTCGACCCCTCGAACGAGCACGCGTACCGGTACGACGGCGAGTACCGCCCGATGGAGGTGCGGAACGAGACGATCGAGGTGCGGGGCGGCCCAGACGTCGCGTACCCCGTCTACTCGACGGTGCACGGCCGCGTCACCAGCTTCGACACCCCGAACGGCAGTGCCTACTCCCTGAAGGAGAGCTGGGCGGGATACGAGATCCAGTCGCTGGTCGCCTGGATCGACATCATGAAGGCCACGAGCTGGGACGAGTTCCTCGAGCAGGCGAAGAAAGTGGCCATCACCATCAACTGGTACTACGCCGACAACCGGGGAAACATCGGTTACGTCTCCCCCGGTCGACTGCCGGTCCGCCCCACCGACCAGGACCGTCGACTTCCGGCGATCGGCGACGGCAGCATGGAGTGGGAGGGCATCCGCCCCTTCGAGGACAACCCGCAGTCGTACAACCCCGAGCAGGGCTATCTGGCCAACTGGAACAATCAGTCCGCGGCAGGCGCACTCGCCGACGGCTACAACTGGTCTCCCGTCGACCGCGTGCGAGCCATCACCACTCGACTCGAGGCCAAGGACAAGTTCACCCCCGGCGAGATCTGGGACATCAACCGGGAGGCGTCGTTCGCCGACCTCAACGTCGACTATCTGCTGCCGTACCTGGCGCAGGCCACCGAGCAACTGCCCGACGGCGACCCTGTCGCCGCAGGCGTGAACATGCTCCGCGACTGGGACGGACAGGCCACCGACGACAACGCGGACGGCGTGTACGACGGCCCGCAACCGGCGATCATGCGCACGTGGCTGCCGATCCTGTTCGACGCGGTGATCCGGGACGACGTTCCGGAGGACGTGTACGCCTCGTACGCGGCCAAGGTGTATCCCGCCGCGGGCACCGCGCGTCCTGCCGAGGCGACGAAACTCGTCTACAACGCCCTGCGCGGCGACGAGTCCGGAGTTCCACAGACCACCGACTTCTTCAACGGAGCGGACCGGATGTCCGTCCTCCGTTCGACGTTCGGCCAGGCAATGGACCGGCTGCGCACCGAGCAGGGCCCCGACCCCGCCGGCTGGACGATGCCGGTCGGCGCGAATCGGTTCGACTACAAGAACTACCTGGGCGTCCCCCAGGCCGGTAGCGACGAGGTGCTGTCCCTGTCGCCGTACATGAACCGTGGAACCCAGAACGACCGCATCGTGCTCGGCGACGGCATCGCCGACCTCTGCACTGTCGGGCCGCCCGGCCAGAGCGGGTTCATCGCACCGGACGGTACGCGTTCACAGCACTACAGCGACCAGATGGACATGTACCGGAACTTCCAGTGCAAGACCGACCACCTGACCGAACAGTCGGTCGACGCGAACAAGACCAGCGAGGTGACGTCGAACTAGTGGGCCCGGCAGTTCGGTAGGCATCCCGTCATCACCCCCGCCGGGGCAGCACGTCCGCTGCCCCGGCACCCTCGAAGGAAATCGACATGACCTCCACCCAGATCTCCGTGACACCCCGGGCGACCATCCGGCCGCTGAAGGTGGCCGGCGCCAGTCTCATCGGGACCGCCATCGAGTGGTACGACTACTTCATCTACGGCATGGCCGCGGCAATCGTGTTCGGCCCGTTGTTCTTTCCGTCCTTCTCCTCCATCGCGGGCACGCTGGCCGCGTTCGCGACGTTCTCCGTCGGCTTCATTGCACGGCCGATCGGCGGCGTGGTCATGGGCCACTTCGGTGACCGCATCGGACGCAAGTCCATGCTCGTCCTGTCCCTGATGCTGATGGGCGGCGCGACCGTCGGCATCGGACTGCTGCCCACGTACGCCACCATCGGAGTCTGGGCACCGATTCTGCTGGTCACCCTGCGATTCGTTCAGGGGATCGGGGTCGGCGGAGAGTGGGGCGGCGCGGTGCTGATGGCGGTGGAGCACGCCCCCGCCCACCGGAAGGGTTTCTACGGGAGTTTCCCGCAGATGGGTGTCCCCGGCGGCCTGATCCTGGCGAATCTCGTGTTCCTGGGGGTGTCGACGAGCCTCAGCGAGGAAGCGTTCCTGTCCTGGGGCTGGCGGGTCCCGTTCCTGGCCAGTGCGGTGATGGTGCTGATGGGGCTCGTCATCCGGTTCACCATCACCGAGAGCCCCGACTTCGAGAAGGTCAAGAGCACGCACCGCGATCAACGACTGCCGATCGTCACCGTCCTCCGGGAGAACCTGCGCGAAGTACTGCTGGCCGCGGGCGCGTTCATCGGCATCAACACGGTCGGTTACATCTTCATGGCGTACCTGCTGTCCTATTCGACGAAGGTCCTGGGCATGAGCAAGACGCTCGTGCTCGTCTTCACGCTGGTCGCCTCGTTCGTGTGGTTGATCGTCATCCCCGTCGCGTCGATGCTGTCGGACCGGTACGGCCGGCGGCGACTCCTCGTCACGGGCTCGGTGGGGCTGACCGTCTGGGCGGCCGCGCTGTTCCCGCTGATCGACCTCGGGAACCCGGCGGTGATGATGCTCGCCCTCCTCGGCACGGCGGTGTTCATGGGCATCGTCTACGGGCCGATCGCGGCACTGTTCACCGAACTCTTCAGCGCCGAGGTCCGGTACAGCGGTGCGTCGCTCGGCTACCAGATCGGATCGGTTCTCGGCGGCGGGCTCGCCCCGACTGTGGCCGCCGCGCTGTACGCGAACTGGGGTTCGTCGGCACCGATCACCCTGTACCTCACCGCGGTCACGCTGCTCAGCCTGCTCTGCGTCGTCGCGATCACACGGAAGGTTCGCGCCGCCGCGTAGCGCCGACACGATCGACGCTCTCGTCGCCGCCGCACCGGCCTGCCGATGCGGCGGCGACGTCGTTGCGCGCCCGCCCGTTGCGATCAGGGTGACGCAAATCCTTCCGGCGACACACCCACCGATGGTTCGGTTTACGGGACTCAACACCGTCTCCGGTATCCGAAAGGCTCACCATGTCCATCGATTTCGCGCCCGAGCACGTGACAGACGCCGAGGGTTCCCAGAACGCGGCGAGCGTCGTCAAGCTCGGTGCCCACATCGGCGCCCGGATCGACGGCGTCCGGCTCGGCGGCAACCTCGACCCCGCCACCGTGTCGCTCATCCGCCAGGCCCTGCTCGAGCACAAGGTGATCTTCTTCCGTGGCCAGGAACATCTGACCGACGACTCGCAGTACGAATTCGCGGAGCTTCTCGGCTCCCCCACCACGGCGCATCCGACCGTCACCTCGCGCGGCACCAAGGTGCTGCCCATCGACTCCGACTACGGCAAGGCCAACAGCTGGCACACCGACGTCACGTTCGTCGATCGCATCCCGAAGGCGTCGATCCTGCGCGCCGTGCAACTCCCCACGTACGGCGGATCCACCACCTGGGCGTCGGGTGTCGCCGCCTACAACGCGCTGCCCGAGCCGCTGAAGGTCCTCGCCGACAACCTGTGGGCGACGCACACCAACGTCTACGACTACGCGGCGACCAGCGCGGAACGCGCGCAGGACGACAAGGCGAAGGAGTACCGCGCCGAGTTCCAGTCCACCTACTTCGAGACGGAGCACCCCGTGGTGCGGGTGCACCCCGAGACCGGCGAGCGCACACTGCTGCTCGGTCACTTCGTCAAGAGCCTGGTCGGCCTGAGCAGCACCCAGTCGCAGGCACTCTTCCGGGTTCTGCAGGATCACGCGATCTCGCTCGAGTTCACGACCCGGTGGAACTGGCAGTCGGGCGATGTCGCGATCTGGGACAACCGTGCCACTCAGCACTACGCCGTCGCCGACTACGACGATCAGTACCGCCGCCTCAACCGCATCACCCTGGCCGGTGACGTCCCCGTCGACATCCGGGGCGAGCGCAGCCGCAGCGTCGCCGGCGACGCGAGTGGCTACTCCGTCATCGACGAGCCCTAACATGTCGGCATGACCTTTTCACCTGACACCCGCATCGCCGTCGTCACCGGGGCGAGCTCCGGAATCGGAGAAGCCACCGCCCGCACCCTGGCCGAGCAGGGATTTCATGTGGTCATCGGGGCCCGGCGACTGGATCGTCTGGAGAAGATCGCCGAAGACATCGGCGGTACCGCGCTCGAACTCGACGTCACGGACCAGGATTCCGTGGACGCGTTCAGCGCGGTACTGCCGAGGGTCGACGTGCTCGTGAACAATGCGGGCGGCGCCAAGGGACTGGCCACCGTCGCCGAGGCCGATCTCGACGACTGGCGGTGGATGTGGGAGACCAATGTCCTGGGCACCCTTCGGATCACCAAGGCGCTGTTACCGAAGTTGGTCGAGTCGGGTGACGGTCTGATCGTCACCATCACATCGCTGGCCGCGCTCGAGGCGTACGACAACGGTTCCGGATACACGACCGCCAAGCACGCGGAGGGCGTCCTGCACCGCACGCTGCGCGGAGAACTGCTCGGCAAGCCGGTCCGTCTCACCGAGATCGCACCGGGCGCAGTGGAAACCGAGTTCTCGCTGGTGCGTTTCGAAGGCGACCAGGAGCGCGCCGACAAGGTCTACGAGGGCATCACCCCGCTCGTCGCCGCGGACGTCGCGGACGTCGTCGGGTTCGTCGCCTCGAGGCCCTCCCACGTGAACATCGACCAGATCGTCGTCAAGCCACGAGATCAGGCTTCGTCCGGGCGTTTTCACCGCACGACGTAGGCGCGTTCGCGGCGGTCCGCCGGTCCTGGTGTTCGAGCACCAGGACCACGGTCCACAGTCCCGCCACGATCGTCACGACCCCCAGCAACATCCATCCCATCCCACAGCCCCCTGCCGATCAACGACTTTCGACCGAAACGGACTGTCGGGGTCGTCCGTCGACCCCTCGACAGCGGACGACTCCCCACAGTTGTGTGACCCGAGAACACGGCGCCGTTGACGCGTCCTCATTCAGGTAGACGCAGGCGACCCCGGTTTCGGTTCCACCGGGTGTGAAGAAAGTTCGCTCGCCTATGCGAGCGCCGACATGGACTGCCATTCGGGCCAGCTGACGGCCCAGTCGTAGATGTCGCCGTCAGCGGCCGAGAGGTCGATGGACGTCCCGGTCACCTCGACGGGATCGCCGTACATCGCGGTGCCGAAGTACTGCTGGGCGTCCCCGAGGGACAGGTTGATGCAACCGTTGGTGACGTTCGACGAACCCTGGACGCCGATGGTCTCGGGGTTCGCGTGGATGAACTCACCGTTGTTGGAGATGCGGACCGCCCAGCGCTCGCGCACGTTCTCGTAGAACGGCGGGTTGGACATGAGGAAGTCCTCGTGCTTCTCGGTCACCATGTGGATACCGCTGCGGGTGACGTTGCGGGCCTCGTTGCCTTCGCCGTAGCTGACGGGGATGTCCATGATGGTCTCGCCGCCGCGCACCACCTGCATGCGGTGGCTGGGCGCGTTCGCGATCACGATCTGGCTGCGCCCGACGGTGAAGTTCAGCGACAGATCCTCCGCGCCGTACGCGCCGTCGCCGAAGTCCAGTCCGTACAGCCGGGCGTCGAGGCTCACGGTGGTGCCGGGCGCCCAGTAGTTCTGCGGACGCCAGTGTGCGCGCGACCCGTTGTCGTCGGGCAGCCACGCCCACGAGCCGGGTGTGGGCGGGTTGGTCGTGACGGTCATCGCCTTCTCGACCGCCGCCTTGTCCTCGACGGACTCGTGGAACTGGACGATGATCGGGGCGGCGATCCCGACTTCCTGACCGTCGGCGATGTTGAGTGTGGCGCCGATCGTCTCATCGGGCTCGATCGTGGCGAAGCTGCCGTCGACGGCGACGGACTTGCCGTCCGTGCCGAGCGCCGTGCCCGTCCACGTGTACGTGGCGCCGTAGCCCAGTGCCTCCCCGACGGTGAACGTGGTCCGGTCGGGTGACAGCACACCCTGCACGGCACGCCCCTCGGCGTTGACGAGGGAGATGTCGGTGAACGTGCCCTGCGACGCGGTCGCGGAGATCGGCGCCACCGGATTGACGTCCTCGGTGCCCGACGCCGGATTCTGGGTGACCTCGACCGCCGGTTCGGGCGGCGCGGTGGCGGTTCCCGACTCGGAGCCGACCGTGCATCCGGTCAGCAAAACGAGAAACGCAATCAGCGCCGTCGCGATCAACGCGACGCGCGACCGACTTGTCCGAGAACCCAGTTCATGCACAGCTAACAGGTTACCTGCGCTACGGATCTGTCTCAGATCGCGCAGCCCACCGTCACGGGTTCGGGTTCGAGCCGGACACCGAACGCCGCCTGGACGCCGTCCCGGACATCGCGAGCCAATGCGAGCAGGTCCTCGCTCTTCGCGGCACCTCGATTGGTCAACGCGAGAGTGTGCTTGGTCGACAGCCGCGCGACAGCGTTCTCGCCGGGATACCCCTTCGAGAAGCCGGCCCGCTCGATCAGCCACCCCGCAGACAACTTGGTTCCGCCGTCGGCCGGGTACTGGGGAACAAGGACGTCGCCGAGGCGGGTCTCGATCGCGGCGAGGACACCCGCCAACTCGCCGTCCGCAACGACGGGGTTGGTGAAGAAGGAGCCCGCGCTCCAGGTGTCGTAATCCTCGGGATCGAGCACCATGCCCTTGCCCCGCCGCAGGTCCAGCACGGCGTCGCGGACCTGCGCCGACGGCAATCGGTCGCCCTCGGCAGCGTTCAGCGCGGAAACCAGCTCGCGGTAGCGCAGCGGTTCGCCGAGCCCGTCGGGATGCACGGTCAGTTCCACGGCCAGCACTAGGGCGGCGTCGGAGTGCTTGAGGACGCTCGTGCGGTAACCGAGACCGAGGGCCTCGGGTTCGACCCAGCGCGCCTCACCGGTGCGTCGATCGAGGAGGTGGACCCGCCGCAGCATCGACCCCACCTCGACGCCGTACGCGCCCACGTTCTGCACCGGGGTGGCCCCGGTCGATCCGGGAATCCCCGACAGGCATTCCAGCCCGCCCAGCTCGGCGGCGACGGTCTGCGCGACCACCTGATCCCACTCGGCGCCCGCCTCGGCAGTGACGAATCCCTCCTCCAGACCGACGGTGGTGTTGCACACACGCACGACCACACCGTCGAATCCGTCGTCCCCGACCACCAGATTGGAGCCGCCGGCGAGGATCAGAGTCGGGATGTGCGCGGCGTCGAGGAGACGCACCACGTCGACGAGGACCTGCGTGGTCGGGCACTCCGCCACGATCCGCGCCGGCCCGCCCACGCGCAGCGTGGTCATTCCCGACAGTTCGAGGTTCTCGGACACGAAGGCGCCCGAATCGACGAGTTGACTGACAATGCTCACGTCCCACACAACCGCAAACGGTAGCCTGCGGATCGTGAGTCGCCGCATCGAGCATTCGTCGTCCTATGCGTTTCCCGTCGCCCAGGTCCATGCGGGCCTGATCACCGAGCAGTACTGGCGCGACCGTCTCGACCGGGTCGGAGGACCGGGGGCAACCCTGGACGAGGTCACGACCGGCCCGGGCACCATCTCGGTGGCCATGTCGCAGTCGATCCCCGCCGAGCACCTGCCCAGCATCGTCTCGAAGGTCCGGTCGGGCGATCTCGTGATCAAGCGCACGGAGACATGGGGCACGCTCGACGGCGATCACGCCGAGGGCACGTTCACGGCCGAAGTCCAGGGTGCGCCCGCGACGATCTCGGGGACCCAGACCCTGACGGCTGCCGGTTCCGGGTCGAACGTGCAGGTCGAAGGCAAGGCCGACGTGAGGATCCCGTTGATCGGCGGCAGAATCGAGAGCGCGATCGCGGACGAGGTCCTGCGCCTGATCGAGAAGGAGCAGGGCTTCACGCAGCAGTGGCTCGGGGCCTGACCTGGGGCGGGTGTCCCTTGTGTTCCGTCACAGCCGGTAACCTTGGCGATCATGGCTCGCCGCATCGACTACTCAGCCCGTTACAAGCACACCCCGAAAGAGGTGTACAACGCGTTCACCAACCGTGACTACTGGGATGCGCGCATCGAGGAGATGCGGAAGTACTCCGAGAACCACATCGAGCACTTCGACGTGAACGACGACGGGATCGACATCGTCCTGCACCACATCCTGCCGCGGTCGGAACTCCCCGAGATCGCGCAGACCGTGATGAAGAAGGACATGGTCATCACGCGCAAGGAGTCGTACACGCCCTTCGGTGAGCCGACCACGGGCACGTACGAAGCCTCGATCCCGGCGGGCCCGGGCAGCCTCACGGGCACCATGAAGCTGTTCGCCACCGAGACGGGCTGCACGTTCCGCACCTCGTCCGAGGCCAAGGTGTACCTGCCGTTCGTCGGCGGGAAGCTCGAGCAGCTGATGCTCGTCAACCTGATCGACCTCTTCCGCGCCGAGGCCGAGATCACCGAAACGTGGTTGTCGCAGCACTAGAAACCACCGCACGGATTTCCCATGACTTCAGCGACGCTGAAGCGGCCTCACGGTGTCATCACCCGGGGTACGACAGGCATCAATCGGCTGCGACGCAGCGACCGCTGGCTCGTCCACGACGCGCTGGTGCGCCGGACGCTGCACGCGTCCGTCGACCCGCTCGTCGTCGACCTCGGGTACGGCGCCCGGCCGCACACCACGTTCGAGCTCGCCGACCGGTTGACCGCCGTGCGCGGCGACCGCCGGGTAATCGGGCTCGAGATCGATCCCGACCGTGTTGTCGAGAGCAGGAACGGAGTGAGTTTCGCCCGCGGCGGGTTCGAGCTCTCCGGACTGCGACCCGTCCTGGTCCGCGCGTTCAACGTGCTGCGGCAGTACCCCGAGGATGCGGTCGGGCCGGCCTGGTCACGGATGCAGTCCGGGCTCGCACCGGGTGGGCTGATCGTCGACGGCACATGTGACGAGCTGGGCCGCCGCTGCGCGTGGGTGCTGCTCGACGCCACCCGCCCGCTGTCGCTGACGCTGGCGTGGGATCCGTTCGCCGTGGAGAAGCCGTCGGACATCGCCGAACGGCTCCCCAAGGCGCTGATCCATCGCAACGTACCGGGTGAGCCGGTCCACGCCCTCCTCGCGGCAGCGGATCGCGCGTGGGCCACTACGGCGCCGCACGGCTCGTTCGGACCGAGGGTGCGGTGGCGGGCCGCCCTCGAACTGCTGCGCGCGCAGGGACTTCCCGTGCAACCGCAGCGCCGCCGCCTTCGCGACAACATCCTCACCGTTCCGTGGGACGTGGTCGCGCCCGGTTCCGGCACGAATTAATTCACGCGACATCCCCCGAGGCGCCCCGTAGAGTCACTTCACGAAACATGTTGTGCCGGTGCGCAGGCGAGGGCTACTTCGACTGTGGATCGCGTGGTCGCCGGTTCGAATCCGGTCAGGGACGCAGGTCCCTGTAGCTCAGTGGTAGAGCGCGTCCGTGCCTCCGCCGACTCCGAACTCGGCACGACATGCGTGCGCGCCACCCGGTGCGCAGACGACGGATACTTCTCAGGTGAAGTGCGCAAGCACGCGGTTCGACTCCGCACCCCGTCGTCGCCTCGATCTCGGGTGGCGCGCACCCCACGAGCACCGACACCTCCTGGAAGGAGGAACAACCCATGAGCAAGTTCAACCTGAAGACGCTGCGCCGCACCAAGGTACGGAGCCCCATCACATCGGAGACGCAACCGGCCGGCCGCACGTTCGAGGGCGGCAGCGGCTACGCCCGCGACGCGAAGAGCGAGTTGTTCCTCCTCGCGGTCACCAACATGGTGGGTGAGCACACGTTCTACGAGTCAGCTCCGGACCGCGACAACCGGTTCGTCGAGCTCATCCACGAGGTCACGCTGTCGGACCCGGAGTGGACCGCCCGCCTGATCGGGTGGCTGCGCCGCGACGCGCATCTGCGTTCGGCGTCGGTGGTGGCCGCGGCCGAGTTCGTCCGGGCCCGGCTGGGCGCCGGTCTGCACGGCGGCAACCGCGTGGTCATCTCCTCGGCGCTGGAGCGGGCCGACGAGCCGGGTGAGATCCTCGCCTACTGGATTGCGCGCCACGGTCGTTCGATCCCGAAGCCGGTCAAGCGCGGTGTCGCCGATGCCGCCGTCCGCCTGTACTCGGAACGCTCACTGCTGAAGTGGGATTCCGATGCCAGGGACGTCCGCTTCGGCGACGTCCTCGAGCTCACCCATGCGTCGCCGTCGGCGACGTGGCAGGGCGAACTGTTCCGGCACGCGATCGATCGGCGGCAGGGACGCGAGAACACGATCCCCACCGGCCTGCGGATGCTCACGGAACGGGCGGCGCTGGCGGCGCTCCCGCCGGAGGATCGGCGTGCCGTCCTCCGGACCCCGGAGCGGCTGTCGGCGGCGGGCATGACATGGGAATCGCTCGCCGGCTGGCTGCAAGGACCGATGGACGCGGCAGCATGGCGGGCGGTGATCCCGTCCATGGGGTACATGGCGCTTCTGCGCAACCTGAGGAACTTCGACGAGGCCGGGCTCCCCGACCACGTCGCGGAACAGGTGGCGGCCCGGATCGCCGATCCGGGCGAGGTCGCGAAGTCGCGGCAGCTGCCGATGCGATTCCTCGCGGCCTACCGGAACGCGCCGAGCCTGCGGTGGGGACATGCGCTCGAACGTGCGCTCGGGGCATCGCTGTCCGCGGTCCCGTCGCTGCCCGGCCGCACCCTGGTGCTCGTCGACCGGTCCGGATCGATGTTCTACAGCCGCGTCTCGGCGCGGTCGGAACTGACGAGGGCGGACGCGGCCGCGGTGTTCGGCACCGTCCTGGCGGCGCGCGCCGAGCGGGCCAACCTGGTCGAGTTCGGCACGGACAGCCGGTACGTGCCGTTCAAGCACCAGCCGGTGCTGCGGGTCGTCGACAGTTTCGGCGACCTGGGCGGCACGGACACGGCGTCGGCGGTGCGGAAGCACTACCGCGACCACGATCGCGTCGTCATCGTCACCGACGAGCAGGCGGCGTGGGGCGATCCGACCCGGCATGTCCCGGCCGACGTCCCCGTGTACACGTGGAACGTGGCGGGCTACCGACACGGACACGGACCGACGGGGTCCGCGAACCGCCACACGTTCGGCGGACTGTCGGACGCGGGATTCTCGATGATCCCGCTCGTGGAGGGCACCTGGAACGGCGAGTGGCCGTTCTGATCTCGGGGCGGTGACCGGTCAGGTGCAGGTGGCCAGTGCGTGTTCGACGCGCTGCGCCACCTGCGCCGGCAGGGATCCGCACTCGCCGTGCAGTGCGCGCGCATTCAGTCGCCCGATCGCGACGCCGTCGGCGACCACCTCGTCGAGCAGTTCCTGCGAGATGCCGCTCGCGGCGAGGTCGAGTGCCGTGCACAGCGGCGTGGTGATGCGCAGGGGGCCGACCTGCTCGCAGTCTTCCGGGCGTAGCGAACGCCGGTGCAGCGCCAACTGCTGCGTCGGCGAAGGCGGCGACAGCACCGTCGAGAGGTGGATGAACCGCGGGTACAGGTGCCCGAGGCCGTGAAGTTCGGCGGCACTCTGGTGGGAGACCGCGGCGGCGGCACCGAACCAGGTGCACCATTTCGCGAATTCCTCGAGATCGGAGTGCGGGCAATCCTTCAAGCGGAACAGATCTCGCTCGATCTTGACCCACGAGCCGTCGGCAACGCGCTCGCCGATCTCGTCGGAGGCGAAACCGAGGCGCAGCACTTGCGCAGTGGTGAAGAAACCCGCCTGAGCCGTCGCGACGCGTGTCAGTTCTTCACCGACACCTTCGCGCTCCGGGTCACCGGGACGTGGAGCCAACCATCCGGACATTCCCCTAGATTACTGGGCGATTGTGGCACGTATCACAATTTCTGCGGATCTCGACGACCCGCCGCGGGCGCATTCACAGAAATTGTTCAGAGTTGTCGGGAAGAATCCGTGTAATGGCAGCCCGAACGAACTCCGCACCCCGAAGTAACCGTGTGCTCGTCATCTCTCTTGTCGTCATCGCCGCGCTCGTGGCGGTCCTCGTCGGCGGTGAACTCTTCGTGCGCAACAGAGTGAAGACCTGCATGGCAGATCAGTTCGAGAGCCAACTCGGCTCGCAGGTGGACGTGGGCCTGAGCTGGAAGCCGGTCCTGCTCCAGTCGGTCGACAAGAACGTCCCGTACATCACGATCGACAGCGACGACACCAAGTTCGGCCCCGCGCAGGGCATGCAGGTGCACGCCCAGGTCAACGACATCCGGATCGAGAACACCGCGGACAGCAGCGGCACCATCGGCAGTTCCGACGCGGACATCACCTGGTCCACCGCGGGCATTCTCGCGACGCTGCAGCAGCAGGCGTTCGGCTCGCTCATCAGCGGTGTCACCGCCGATTCGAGCGCGGGAACACTGAGGTTCTCCGTCGGCCCGGCCGGGCTCGCGGACCTGACCGTCAAACCGGAGATCGTGAACGGGACCGTGAAGGTGCAGACGGTCGGTGCGGAGATCCTCGGTTTCGGTCTTCCCACCGATCTCGTCGACGGAGTCGTCCAGACCCTCACGTCGAGTCTGCAGACCTACCCGCTGGGCATGCAGCCGACGTCGTTGAAGGTCACCGACGACGCCATCGAGATCACCCTCGAGGGCGGCGCCTACACGATGCCTGCCGCCGGCACCCAGCAACAGCAGCAGGAACAGCAGAGCAGCTGCGGTCTCCTGGTCTGATCGACCACCGGGTCAGTCGGGCAGCCCGTCCAGGACGGCACGGGTTCCCGACAGTCCCAGCCGCGTCGCACCGGCCGCGATCATGTCGAGCGCGGCCTGTGCGGTGCGGATCCCGCCGCTCGCCTTCACCCCGATCCGACCGCCGACGGTCTGCGCCATCAGCCGCACCGCCTCGACGGTCGCTCCCCCGGCCGGATGGAACCCGGTGGACGTCTTCACGAAGTTCGCCCCGGCCCGCTCGGCGGCCCGGCATGCTTCCACGATCGCCTCGTCGGTGAGCGCGGCGGTCTCGAGGATCACCTTCAGGACCGTGCGGTCGCCGACTGCCTCGCGGACGGTGAGGACGTCGGCCAGCACCGCGTTGAAGTCGCCGGCCACGGCGGCACCGATGTCGATCACCATGTCGATCTCCTGCGCGCCCTGGTCCACGGCGAGCCGGGCCTCGGCCCCTTTGACCAGCGAGTGGTGCTTGCCCGAGGGAAACCCGACCACCGCGGCGGTCACCAGACCCGGCGCCTTGACCGGCAGCATCGACGGTGACACGCAGACGGCGAGCACACCGAGCGAGCGCGCCTCGTCGATCAGCGCCTTCACGTCGTCGGTGGTGGCCTCGGGCTTGAGGAGCGTGTGGTCGACGAGGTCGGCCACCTGGGAGCGGGTCAGTGCAACGTCGGACATACCTGTGAGCTTCGCACAATGCCTTCCGGGGCTCGCGGCACGGCCTAGCATCGCCGTATGAGTGATCCGGGATCGATCTTCGACGAGGCGCGGCTGGAGTTCGATCGGCTGACGACGGCCGTGTGGGCGCCTGCCGGGCAGTCGCTCGCCTTCCAGCTCGGACTGCGCCCCGGTGACGCCGTCCTCGACGTGTGCTGCGGCGCAGGGTCTTCGGCGTTGCCCGCCGCCACCGCAGTGGGGCCGTCGGGTCTCGTCCACGGGGTCGACCTGTCCGACGAACTCCTGGAGCAGGGCCGGGTCAAGGCGTCGGAACGCGGACTGCAGAACATCGAGTTCGTCTGCGCGGACGCCACCACCTGGGAGCCGCCGAGCACCGTCCCGGAAGCCGGCTACGACGCGCTCGCCTGCTCGTACGGCGTGTTCTTCCTACCCCACATGGATGCCGATTTCACCCGGCTCGCGGGCCTCGTCCGGCATGGCGGGAAGGTCGGGATGACGGTGTGGCGGCGGGGGGCGCTGCGAGACTTCGCGGACGCGTTCCACGACGCCGTGGCCCGGCACCGGGAACCCGAGCCCGAACCAGCCGGGTCGCCGTTCGATCCCCTCGAACGCATCGACACCCCCGATGCGCTCCACCAGTGGCTGGGCGAGCTGGGCGCGCACTCGACCGAGGTCCGGGAACTGTCCAACATCATTCCCGCGACCCCCGAGTTCGTCTGGGACCTCGTCCTCGGTGGGAACTTCCGCCGCTCGCTCGCCCCGTTCGATTCCGGGACCGTCGAGCAAATTCGCCTCGACCTCCTGCAGTTACTCACCGAGCGCGCGATTCACGACGTCGACGCCGGCACCCTCGTCGGCACCGCCGTGGTGAACGGCCGGAGCGCGACCTGAAAGACTGTTGCCCATGAGCGCTGCTTCGACCGAGGACCACCGGTACGTTCTTTCCCTCGGCTGCCCCGACCGCACCGGCATCGTCGCCCGGATCTCGACGTTCCTCGCCGACGTGGGCGGCTGGATCGTCGAGGCGGCGTACCACGCCGACGCCGATACCGGCTGGTTCTTCACCCGCCAGGCAGTGCGGGCCTCCTCGGTCGACATGTCGATCGAGGAACTCCGGGAGCGCTTCGCGGCGGTCGCCGCCGAGCTGGGCCCCGAAACCGAGTGGACGGTGTCCGACACCGGTGAGCGCAAGCGGGTGGTGCTGCTGGTGAGCAAGGAGGCGCACTGCCTCCACGACCTGCTGGGCCGCGCGGCCGGCGGCGAGTTGCCCGCCGACATCTGCGCGGTGATCGGCAACCACCGCGACCTCGAGACCGTCACGCGACAGCACGGCATCGACTTCCATCACGTCCCGTTCGCGAAGGACCCCGCCGACCGCGGGCCCGCGTTCGAGCAGGTGCGTGAACTGGTCGATGCCCACGACCCCGACGCCGTGGTGCTGGCGCGGTTCATGCAGGTGCTGCCCTCCGACCTGTGCGAGCACTGGGCCGGCCGGGCGATCAACATCCACCACAGCTTCCTGCCGTCGTTCGTCGGTGCCCGCCCATATCACCAGGCGTTCGCCCGCGGCGTGAAGCTGATCGGCGCCACCTGCCACTACGTGACGGCCGAGCTCGACGCGGGCCCCATCATCGAGCAGGACGTGATCCGCGTCGACCACGCCGACGAGGTCGCGGACATGGTCCGGCAGGGTCGCGACATCGAGAAGCTCGTGCTGTCCCGCGGCTTGCGCTGGCATCTCGAGGACCGCGTCCTCGTGCACGGCCGTAAGACGGTGGTGTTCAGCTAGTTTCGTCGTCCCGCTACTGGGACGGCAGCAACGCCAGCACTTCCGGGACGGGCCGCAGGTGGGCGGTGAGGATCTCCAGCGCCTTGTCGGCGTCGACGGCGTCGAGTGCGGCGACGAGCGCCCGGTGCTGCGCGTTGATGGTGTCGAGCCGCTGGGGTCCGACGTTCAGCGCGCGGACGGCGACGCGTTGCTGCCGCGACCGCAGCGAATCGTAGAGTTCGGTCAGTACCGAGTTCTGCGCTGCGCTGACCATGGTCAGGTGGAATTCGCGGTCGAGGCCGGACACCGCGAACCAGTCCTGCTCGCGCCCCGCGGCTTCCATCGGCTCGATCAGATCGACCATGTGCGCGGGTGCGCCGACTCCCCGCGCACACAGGGTGGACACCGCGTGGCCCTCGATCAGCAGCCGGGTCTGGTAGACCTCCTCGAGTTCGCGCGCGGTGACCGTGCGCACCTGCGCACCCTTGCGCGGGAGCAGCGTGATGAATCTTTCGGCGGCGAGGCGGTGAAACGCTTCTCGCACCGGGGTGCGTGACACTCCCATCGTCCCGGAGACCCAGAGCTCGTCGAGGAATCGGCCGCCTTCGATGGACCCGCGGATGATCTCGTCCCGCAGCCAGACGTAGACCCGATCTCGTGCCGGTCCGGATTCACCGGTGGGCCCGGCGAGCGTCGATGCCGACATCTCGATCCCTTCGTCAGACGGCCCATCGGATTGACGGACTCGTAACAAATTGATCATACAAGCTATGGACACACCAAGTATTCTCTGTGTATACATGACGTATACGGAGTGGATGTGTGAGCGGTCACAGCGCAGTGACTACCGAGAGCCACCCGTTTCCGGCAAGGGACCCCACGAAAAAGGAGACCACCAGCATGTACAGCACCCCCGCCGATCGGCGTTACGCGATCTGGCTGTCCGACCCGAGCTTCGCCGCAGCGGAGATCGCGCGCGGCATCGGCTACGGCGCCGTGGTCCTCGACATCGAGCACGGATCCTTCGACCTCGCGGATCTCGAACGGTTCATCCCGTTCCTGTCCAGCCTCGGCATGGAGGTCCTGGCGAAGGTGCTCGGACCCGAACGCGGCCCCATCCAGCAAGCGCTGGACTTCGGTGCGACGGCTGTCGTCATCCCCCACATCGAAAATGCGGCTCATGCAAAGGAAGTCACGGCGTTCGCGAAGTTCCCGCCACTCGGCGACCGAAGTTTCGCGGGCGGCCGCACGACCGGCTACGGCGGTTTCACCGACGAGTGGGTCACCGAGCAGGACACGTTCACCCGCTGCTACCCGATGATCGAGGACGCCGGAGCGATCGAGAACATCGCCGAGATCCTGGCGCTCGACACCGTCGACGGCGTGTTCGTCGGACCGTCCGACCTCTCCCTCCGCCGCGAGCGCGGTGCATACTCACGCGAGGAGGGTGACTTCACCGACCTCGCCGCGGTGGCCTCGGCGGCCGCCGAGGCGGGCAAGCCGTGGGTGCTCCCGGCGTGGAGCGTCGAAGAGAAGGAGTTCGCGGTGCAGCACGGGGCCGACCAGATGGCGCTGATCATGCAGCACGGCGCGCTCGCCGCAGGCTTCGCGGCACCGTTCGAGCAGATCAAGCAGATCAGGGAGTCACGATGACTACCCAGACGTCCGGACCGGTATCCCCCGACAGCGCGGAAGTGGCGGCCCACCCCAAGGTGGGCCGTGCCCGATGGACCATCGCCGGCGTTCTCGGCGTCGGAATGTTCGTCAACTACATCGACCGCGTCAACCTCTCGATCGCCGCCCCGGAGATCATGCGGGACTTCGACATCAGCGCGTCGCAGATGGGCATGGTGTCGTCGGCGTTCCTCTGGACGTACGCCATGCTCCAGATGCCGATCGGATCGTTCATCGACAAGATCGGCGTCCGGTGGGTCAACCGGGTGGCGGCATTCCTGTGGGCGGTCGCGTCGTTCGCGTCCGCCGCCGCGGGTGGTCTCGGCATGCTGCTCGTCGCCCGTCTGGTCCTCGGCGTCGGCGAGGCGCCGACGGTGCCCGCGGGCTGGAAGGCGATCGGTCAGTGGTTCCCCCGGCAGGAGCGTGGAACCGCCACGGCCATCTTCGACGGGTGCGCGAAGATCTCCAACGTGATCGGGATCCCGATCATGGCCTTCCTCGTCACCACGTTCAGCTGGCACGCGGCGTTCATCTTCACCGGCATCCTGTCCGTCGGCTACCTGGCCGTGTGGTGGCTGCTCTACCTCACCCCGAAGCAGGCTCTCGCCAAGGGACGCCTCAGCCAGGCGGAATTCGACTTCATCCGGGCCGGCGGCGCCGAGGACGAAGACGCCGAGACGGCCGGGTCACTCAACGGACTGGGGTACCTTCTGCGCCGACGCAAGACGTGGGGCCTGGCCCTGGGCTACGCGTCGTACACCTACGCCTACTACGTCCTGCTCACCTGGCTGCCGGCCTATCTGGAGAAGCAGTTCGGAGTGAATTTGCTCAAGGGCGGCATCTACACGATGATTCCGTGGCTGGTCGCCGTCATCGCGCAATTCCTCATCGCGGGCATCCTGATGGACCGATGGCTGGCTCGGACCGGCGACGTCACCAAGGTGCGCCGAACCGTGCTGGTGGTCAGCCTGCTCGCATCCCTCGCGGTGACGGGCGCAGCGTACGCGGGATCGATCGTCGTCGCGCTGATCTTCCTGTCGATCGGCGCGGCCGGTCTGGCTGTCTCGGTTCCTGCGGGTTCCAGCATCGTCGCCCTGATCGCCCCTCAGGGGTACACCGGATCGCTTGGCGGAATCGTCAACTTCATCGCCAATCTTCTCGGGATCGCGGCGCCCATCGTGACCGGCATGGTGGTCGACTCCACGGGCTCGTTCGCCGGGGCCTTCATCGCGACCGGAGCGGTCTTGATCGGCGGAATCTTCTGTTACACCGTGGTGCTCGGCAAGATCGAACGGATGCCCGCACCCGCCACTTCGGAAAGGCACTGACATGGTCGACATCGCAATCGCACAGTTCGCACCGGGTTCGGACAAGCAGGACAACCTCGGCCGGATCGCGAAGTTCGCCGAGGAGGCGGCCGCGGGCGGCGCCCGGGTACTGGCAGCACCCGAATACGCGATGTTCACGGTCCCGACGATGGACGAGAGGTTCGTGGACACCGCGGAAACCTTCGAGGGCGAGTTCGTCACCGGACTGCGCGAGGTCGCCGCCCGGCACCGGTTGACCCTCGTCGCCGGGATCAACGAAGCGATCCCGGGCGAGCGCCGCATCTTCAACACCCTCGTCGCGGTCGCTCCCGACGGCAGCATCGCCGCCGCGTATCGGAAGCTGCACCTGTACGACGCATTCGGCTACAAGGAGTCGGACTTCGTGCAGGCCGGCTCGATCGGCGAACCCGAGACGTTCACCGTCGAGGGCGTCACCTTCGGCATGCAGACGTGCTACGACCTGCGGTTCCCGGAAGTGACTCGGCGCATCGTCGACTCGGGCGCGGACGTCCTGGTCCTGCCCGCCGAGTGGGTGCCCGGCCCGCTCAAGGAAGACCACTGGACCACGCTCGTTCGCGCCCGGGCCATCGAGAACACCATCTACGTCGCCGCGGCCGATCAGAGCGCCCCGGCGGGTTCGGGCGCGTCCATGATCGTGGATCCGATGGGGGTGGTGATCGCGTCTCTCGGTGAGCGGGTCGGGACCGCGATCGGCACCGTCTCCGCCGAACGGATCGCAGAGGTCCGTGCCAAGAACCCGGCGCTGTCGCTGCGCCGCTTCGGCGTGGTTGCCAACCAGTAGATTTCGACGGATTTGTCAGGCTCACACGTTATTGCGTGTGAGCCTGACCAATTCGCGGGCAACTGTCGGATCAGAGGTTGCGGAGCCGGACGATCTCCTTGTCGAACTCGTCGATGCTCTCGACGGAACTCATGTGGCCGACGCCGGGCAGGACGATCAGCCGCTCGAGATGACCGGCCTCGTCCAGGACGCGAGCGAGCTTGCGGGCGTGGACCGGTGGGGTCAGCCGGTCCATGGAACCGACGAGCACCGTGGTCGGGACGTCGAGGTTGTCGAGAGCCTCGTGGATGTCGAGGCCGCTGAGCGCTGCACCCCAGCCGCCGCGGATACGCGGTTTGCAGTCCCGGACGATGTTCTCGCAGAACTGGACTTCGGAGCGGGAGGCGTTCGGCGACATCGACACGTACTGGAGCGCGCGGGTCATCACCGGCGACGACACCAACGGGACCGGCGTGCTCAGGACGGCTCGTCCGACCGGAACCGGCACTCGCGGAAAACGATTCGGCAGCGGGATGACGGTGGTTTCGGCGATGAGCCGGTCGCAGGCGGTGCTGGCGAGCAGAACCGCCGACGCGTACTTCTTCACCTCGTCGGGGTGCCGGCCCGCCCACGCCATGATGCTCATGCCACCCATGCTGTGACCCACGAGCACGGCCTTCTTGTCTTCACGCACCGTCGCCTTCAGCACCTCCGACAGGTCGTCGGCGAGGACGTCCGGGCCGAGTGCGAGCGAACCGACCGTGCTGCGGCCGTGCCCACGCTGGTCGTAGGTGATGACCCGGTACTCGTCCGCCAGCGCGTTCACCTGCGGGTACCAGTACTCGGTCGAACAGGTCCAGCCATGGCTCAGCACAATGGGATCGCCGTCCACCGGACCGTAGGCGCGGACGTACAGCGTCGCTCCGTCGTCGGTGAGGATCTCCGTCACGTCCGGGCGCAGGTTCGGAGTGCGCAGCAGCTCGTTCGGCGCCACCTCGGTCGACAACGTCAACCCGCGGGTGGCGCGCGTGCGGCGGATCGCCGCTGCCGCGGCGACGACGGCGCCCACTCCGGCTGCGCCGGCGAGTGCCCGGAAGGCGATGGTGCGCGAACTGCTGGTCATTCCTACCCCTGTCCTGTCTAACTTGCTCTGTTGGTGTCTGTGCTCGTCGCCGGGCCCGGGGTCTCTCCGAGTTGCCGGGCCGCCCGCTCGAGGGCCTTGGAGATCTGCTCCTCCATCGCCTCTTCGAACAGCGACTGGACGGCGTCGTGCGCGAGGGGACGCATCTGGTCGACGAGCCGCGCGATCTCCGAGACCTTCGCCTCGTCGAGTTCGAGCGACTCACCCTCGGCGGCGAGGTAACGGTCCGCGACGACGGCGACGAACCGCGCGGCGACGTCCGAGAGGTCTCGTCGCACCGCCGCGGTCTGTTCGAGGACGTCCTCGAGCGGGATGCCGGCGTCGACGAGGACCTGCGCAGCCTCGACCAGTCGCGGATCGTTCACCGAGTAGTCGTCCCCGGCGGGAACGAGCACACCGAGTTCGGTGCCCTTGGCGATGTTGGCCTCGGTGGTCTGCGCACCGAACATGCGTTTCAGCTCGGCGATCGTGAGACGGGCCGCTCGCCTGCGCTTCTTCCATCGGCTGCCTGGGTCGTCGGTCTCCAGAACGTCCTTGACCTGGAGTCCGTAGTGCGCAGCCGTGAGGAGTTCACTGATGGTGGCGAACGTGTAGCCGCGATCGAGCATGCGCCCGATCAGGTGCAGCCGGGCGAGGTGCGATTCGTTGTACCACCCGGTGCGCCCCTGCTTCCGTGGCGGCGGGAGCAGTCCGCGGTCTTGGTAGACGCGCACGTTGCGCACGCTCACCCGCGCCTCGCGTGCGAGGTCGTCGATCCGGTATTCCTTCATCGGACGAGGTGCGCCCGTGGGAGCAGCAGCCGCGACAGGCCGCCGACGAGTCCCGCGGCCGGGTGGGCATCGCTCGCTGAGTCACGCAGGTGGACGACGGACATGTCAGCTCCTCGGTAGCCGTGTCACCACAATAGCATTGTCACAATGCCCATTGTCATCGTTTGGGTGCACGAGAGCCACGCCTTCGCGTGTCCATGAGGTGGGAGCGGCTACCAGCGAGGCCCGCGCTGCACGTCGTCGACGCGCGGGCGCACGTCCACGAGATAGACGCACACCGCGACGACCGCGACGATGCCGAACAACTGCACTGCGGGGAACAGCAGGAGGACGAGGAACGCGACGGCGAGAATGCTCAGCCAGATCGGTTTGCTCAACTTGTCCACGGCGGTGAACGCGTCTTTGCGCTGGCGAGCCGCGTGGAACAGCGCGTATGCAGCACCGCCCAGGGCGACGATGCGAATCACCAACAAGATCACCGAGACGACGCCGTCAACTTGAATCACAGCCCCATCCTACGAGGTCGACACGCAAACGGCCCCCGCACCGAACGTGCGGGGGCCGAAAAGCGTGAAGGATCAAGCCTTCTTGGCCGGAGCAGCCTTCTTGGCCGGAGCGGCGACCTTCTTGGCCGGAGCCGGGGCCGGAGTTGCCGCAGCCTTGGCCGGAGCAGCCTTCTTGGCGGGAGCGGCATGCTTGGCCTGGGCAGCCTTGTCGGCCTGAGCCTGGACGTCGGCAGCGGTGGCGGCGACGCGATCGGCAGCGTCCTTCGACGCTTCCTCGGCCTGGTCGCCGAGGTCGAGAACCTTCAGGGCAGCCTCGTCGCCGGCGTCGGCGATGGCCTCGCCGAGCCCCTCGGCGGTGTCGGAGATGCGACCCGAAGCCCGGCCCGCGAGCTTCGCGGCCTGCTCGCCGACGGCGCGCGTCTGGCGTGCAACGGTGCCGAGAGCTTCCTCGGTCAGCTCGACCGCGTCGCCGAAGGCGGTCTCGGCGCGGCCGATGCCCTCCTCGACGACCGGCTGCTTGCGGATGCGTTCGACGGTGTCCTCGCCGCGCTCCGCGAGAGACGTGTACAGGTCGGATGCGACCTTCAGGTAGGCCTCGGCGACCTTGCGCAGCTCGTCGGCGGTGAACTTCTCACGCAGCTCGGCAAGCTCCTCGGGCAGCTCGGACGGCAGTCCGGCGAGGCGGTCGCGAAGGTTCTCGACACCCTCGGTGACCTCTTCCTGGAGTCCGGCGATGCGCTCCTTGGCGCCGCCGACACGCTCCTCGACGTCACCCTGGGTGGACTCGGCGCGCGAGCGGACCTGGGCGACGACGTCGGCCACGGCCTGCACGACGACGTCTCCGGCGCCTACAGCCGCGTACAGCGAGGTCTTGACGCTGTCGATGGTCTTCTGGTCAGTCATCGGCTTTCTCCTGTTCAACGGTGGGGGGTTCTGGTTCCGGCGTCTGGGAATCAGAACGCTGGTGTTCTTCTGTCCGAAGCTCGGACGTCCGGGATTCGGCCGCTTCCGCCGATTCGTTCTCACGACAGAACGACTCGTAGATCTCGAGCAGCACTTGCTTCTGCCGCTCGGTAATGGCCGTATCCGCGAGCAGAGCATCACGGAGGGGACCGTGTGGCCGCTGCTCGAGGTAACCCGCCTGGACGTACAGGACCTCCGAAGACACCCGGAGACCCTTGGCTATCTGCCCAAGCACCTCGGCCGAGGGCTTGCGCAACCCACGCTCGATCTGACTCAGATACGGATTACTGACACCGGCCAGCTGCGCCAGCTGCCGCATCGACACCTGGGCCGCTTCGCGCTGGGCACGAATGAAACCTCCGATGTCGTGAGCGGCGTTGCTGACTACGCGAGCTGCCAGATCTCCTGCACCGGCTGCGTCGCGATCGTCGCTTGCCATCAGTCCTCCGTGTTGCTGGGCAGAACCAAGCCTAAGGCAGGGTGCTAGCAATTGCAAGCACTCTGTTAGCACCCAGCTAGCGGACCCTCCGCCGAGGCGAATGTCAGCCGAACAGCAATGTCGAGAACGTGTAGATCAGCAAGCCCGCGATCGAACCGACCACGGTGCCGTTGATGCGGATGAACTGGAGATCCCGCCCCACCTGCAGCTCGATCTTCTTGGACGCCTCCTCGGCGTCCCAGCGCTCGACGGTGTCGGAGATGATCGCGGTGATCTCGTCGGTGTAGTGGACGACGACGTAGCGCGTGCCGGCGAGAACCCACCCGTCGACCTTGACCCTCAGCTCGTGGTCGTCGCGCAGCCGCTCACCGAATCGCACGACGTTCTCCGCGACCTTCGTGCGCAGCGTGCTGTTCGGGTCGTCGACGGATTCCATGATCAGGCGCTTGGCGACCGTCCACGTCGCGGCGGCGAGGCCGGTCACCTCCTCGCGCCCCATGATCTCGGCCTTGATCTTCTCGGCCTTCTCCATGGTCGCGGGATCGTTCTGCAGGTCGTCGGCGAAATCGACGAGGAAGCGGTTGGCCGCCTGCCGCACCTCGTGCTCCGGGTTGGATCGCACCTTCCAGGTGAATTCGACGAGCTCCCGGTGGATCTTCTCGCCGAGCATGGCGTCGACGAACTTGGGCGACCAGGCGGGCGAATCGCGGCTGACGATCCGGTCGATGGTCTCCTGACTCCCGAGCGCCCACTGGTGCGCCCGCTCGGCGAGCAGATCGAGGATCGGCAACTGCCGGTTCTCGCGCAGGAGTTCGCCGAGTACGCGCCCGATCGGCGGCCCCCACTGGGGCTCGGCCAGCCTGCGTACCAGGGTGCTGTCGATGATCTGCTGCACGTCCTCGTCGCGCAGGATCTCGACGAAGCCTCGCAGGATGGTGGCCGTCTCGGCAGCGACACGCGCGGCGTGCTTGGGCTGCGCCATCCACGTGCCCAGCCGCAGCGGGATCTCCGCAGCCTCCACCTTGGCGGACACCACCTCGGGGGCGAGGAAGTTCTGGCCGACGAAGTTGCTGAGGCTCGCCCCCAGCTGGTCCTTCTTGCGCTTGATGATCGCGGTGTGCGGGATCGGCAATCCGAGCGGATGCCGGAACAGGGCCGTCACCGCGAACCAGTCGGCCAGCGCACCGACCATGCCTGCCTCGGACGCGGCCCGCACGTAGCCGACCCACGCCCCCGCGCCCCGCGATTCCTGCCACCTGCACACGAGGTAGACCACGGTGGCGAACACGAGAAAGCCCGTCGCGACAGCCTTCATCTTGCGGAGATCGCGACGCTTCGCGTCGTCGTCGAAGGCGGAAAGGCTCAGTTGATCCACAGACGCCATTGTGCCCAAGGACGGCGGGGAGGCGGCAGCCCAGCCGCTGGACGCGTGCCCGCACAGACGGCGTTGTGCCGTGCGACAAGACCGGAGCACTAAGCTGACAGGAGATCGCGACACGAAACGGATGTGAAGAGACTCAGTGGCGAACGACGACGTGAAGGATCCTGAGCAGGTGACCGAGTCGATGACGAAGCTGGACAAGGCGGCAAAGCCCGATGGGCGCAAGCGCCGCTGGCGTGAGCACAAGATCGCGCGCCGAGAAGAACTCGTCGACGGAACGATCGCCGCCATTCGCTTGCGTGGACGCGACATCGGCATGGACGAGATCGCATCCGAGATCGGTGTCTCCAAGACGGTGCTGTACCGCTATTTCGCGGACAAGAGCGATCTGACGAACGCGACCATGGCGCGTTACGTGGAGACCACACTCGCCCCGCGGATCTACGAGGCCATCGGCGGCGACCTCGACGACTTCGAGCTGACCCGCGCCACCATCACGGCGTACGTCGAGACGGTGGCGTCGGATCCCGACGTCTACCTGTACATCATGGCCAACGGCTCCGGCCCCGGCCGCGAGACGGTCGCCGACTCGGAACGGATGATCGCGGAGGTGCTCTCCACCGTTCTCGGCGAGCGGCTGCGGCAGATGGAGATGGACTCCGGCGGCGCCGTCCCCTGGGCGTACGGAATCGTCGGCGGTGTGCAGTTGGCGACGCACTGGTGGATCTCCAACCGGTCCATGTCGGTCGAGGATCTGATCAACTACCTCACCATGATGACCTGGGGTGGCGTCACCGGTATCGCTGCGGTCAACGGCTCGCCCGCGCGATTCAATGCGATTCCGCACCCGCTGCTGCCGCCCGCGGCCGAGGCCGACTAGGCGCCCGACCCTTTCTTGTGTAACTGACAGTTACAGGTAAACTTATCTGTGTGAACGAACACGAGGAAGAAGAAGAGGGCTACCGCGGCCCCGCCGACGTCGTCGTCGGCGACCGTCCCGCCGTGACCGTGCAGGTCCAGTTGGCGGGAAACTTCGAACCCATCAGCGGTCGGTACGTCTGGCACGGCCGCGTCCGCACCCTGACGGACGCCCTCGGCGCAGATGCAGACCTGTCCACGGGCACGGAACTGCAGATCACCAGTCCGGAAGGCACCGCCACCGCCCGGATCACGGGGGTGGATCTCTGGGGAAGCCATCTCGTCGACGGAGTGACACCCCCGCCGTTCAGCCGGGTGTGAACTCGAAGTCCGCCGGTTCGACCGACCGCGTCCGTCGCCAGTAGCGCACGGTCGAACCCGGCCAGATAGTGCGGTTGACGCCGTGCGAGTCCAGGTACCAGCTCACGCACCCGCCGGTGGACCACACACCCTTTGCCAACTTCCGTTGGATGTCGGTGTTGAAGCGGCTCTGCACCGCGGGCCGGACGACCGCGGAATCGGCGCCGCGCCGGTCGACGAGATCCATCAGCTCGAGTGCATAACGAATCTGCGACTCGATCATGAAGACCACCGAATTGTGACCGAGCCCGGTGTTGGGCCCGAAGAGGAAGAACGCGTTGGGGTAACCCGCGACGGTGATACCGAGGTGTGTGCGGATCCCGTGCTCCTCCCATTCGTCGGCGAGGCGCCGGCCCCCGACCCCGGTGAGCTCGACGTTGTCGAAGCCGTCGGTGACATGGAATCCGGTGGCGTAGATGATCGCGTCCACCGCCCGCTCCGCCCCGTCTCCCGCGACGATGCTGTGCGGGCGCACCTCCGCGATGCCTTCGGTGATCACGACCGTCTTCGGTGAGATCAGCGCCGGGTAGTACACGTCCGACCCCAGGATCCGCTTGCAACCGATGCGATAGGACGGGGTGAGCTTCCGGCGCAGTTCGGGATCGGTGACGGTCCTGTTCAAGTTCTTCCGCGCCGCGCTCTCGATCGGCCGCATCAGGCGGGAGTGCCCGTTGAACCCGAGCGCGAGCGATTCGTAGGTCCAGTAGACCGCGGCACGCACCATTCGACGGACCAGCGGGACCCGGCCGAACAAGCGCCGCGCCTCCGGCGGGATGCCGAAGTTCATGCCCGGTATAACCCAGGGCGGCGTCCGCTGATACAACTGCAACTCGGCGACGTCGCCCACGATCTCGGGAACGAACTGGACGGCGCTGGCGCCCGTGCCGATCACCGCGACCTTCTTGCCCCGCAGGTCGTAGTCGTGGTTCCACTGCGCCGAGTGGAACGCCGTGCCCTCGAACGTGTCGGCTCCGGGCAGATCCGGGATGTTCGGGATGTGGAGGGCGCCGATCCCGGAGACGACGAACTGGGCGTCGTACTCCTCGCCCGACTCGGTGTGGACATGCCACCGTTGCCGTTCGGCGTCCCAGTACCCGCCCGTCATCGTGCGGCCGAAATGAATGTTTCGCCGCAGGTCGTACTTGTCGGCCAGACCGCGCAGATAGTCGAAGATCTCCACCTGACCCGACCACATCCGCGTCCAGTCCGAGTTCGGCTCGAACGAGAACGAGTACAGATGGGAGGGCACGTCACACGCACAACCCGGGTACGTGTTCTCCCGCCAGGTGCCGCCGACCTCCCGCGCCTTCTCCAGCAGAATGAAGTCGTCGCGTCCCCGCTTGCGAAGCTGAATGGCCGTGCCCAGACCGGAAAATCCCGTCCCGATCACCAGGACGCGACACCGATGCACCTCACCGCCCACAACTCCATGTAACGCTCCTGTGGCACTGTTTGCACATGGCAGACAACGCACGCGGATTCTGGAGGACACCGGCAATCGAGGCCCTGCGGTCGCGCCCGGGTCAGCCGATCGCCGAACTCGATTGCGGGAGCACACCCGGATTCGTCGGCGACAAGTCGGACGGGGTCGCGGTGCTCGAGGAACGCGGCGCGGTGCTGCCGTCCCTCCAGGAGAAGCTCTACGCCAACGGACGATCCGGCGACCACCGGTCGGTGCTCCTCGTGCTTCAGGGCATGGATACCGCGGGTAAAGGCGGGATGGTCCGCCACGTCATCGGGCACGTGGATCCGCAGGGCGTGGATCACGCGTCGTTCGGCGTGCCCACTCCCGAAGAGAAGCGCCACCACTTTCTGTGGCGAATCGACAGGGCCCTGCCCCGCGGCGGACAACTCGGTGTGTTCGATCGGTCGCACTACGAGGACGTGCTGGTGGTCCGGGTTCACGATCTCGTGCCCGAGGAAGTCTGGAGCGGCCGCTACGACGAGATCAACCAATTCGAGAAGGAACTCGTCGCCGGCGGCACGACACTGGTGAAGGTCGCGATGTTCGTGTCACTCGACGAACAGAAGTCGCGGCTGCTCGAACGGCTGGAGCGCCGGGACAAGTTCTGGAAGTACGACCCGTCGGACGTCGACGAGCGCAGGCTGTGGCCCGCATATCAGGACGCGTATCAGGCGATGCTCGACGAGACATCGACCGATCACGCGCCGTGGTACGTGGTTCCGTGCGACCGCAAGTGGTACAGCCGGATCGCGGTCACCGAGCTGCTGATCGATGCCCTTCAGAAGCTCGACCTCGACTGGCCGCCCGCCACTTTCGACATCGAAACGGAGAAGCGGAGGCTCGCGGAATCCTGAGTCCTCCCGGAAATCCCGCCGTCAGAAGAGGTGCGGCGTTTCGTGGTGCAGCCTGTGATCGTGACGCACGGTTCCGCCGTACAGCGCCATCGCTCCGGCCAGCGCGACGACGCACAGAGATCCGGAGATCACCGCCCAGCCGCCCTGCCCCGAGCCTGCGGCGACGAGGAACCCGCCGAGACAGACCACCGACAACAACACGAGAGCGAAGCTGACCCAAGCAGCGAAGAGATTGAGTTTCACGGCACTCACCTCACCTTCGAGAACGTGGTCCCGACGCTACGCCCGACCTGCATCGACGACAAGGCGGGCCGGTTTTCTTCGCGCCGCCCTGGGTAACCGCAAAGCATGAACCTCGAGAGCCTGTTCCGAAAGGCGGAATCCGCCGGGTTCCTCGACGGCGGCAGCCGGTTCCTGCAACAGAGGATCCGGGGGGTGCTCGGTTCGTCCGGCGCGGGTGCGGTGTTGCGGGGATCCTGGCTCGGGCACCCCGTGCACCCCGTTCTCGTCAGCCTCCCCATCGGGGCGTGGGTCGGCGCGACCGTCTTCGATTTGGCATTCCGCGATCACGTCGGCGCACGCAGGCTCATCGGCCTGGGACTGCTCGCCACTCCCCCGACATTGGTGACCGGCTGGGCGGACTGGTCCGAACGCGATACGCGTCAGCGCCGCGTCGGCCTGATCCACGCCGAGGCCAACGCCATCGGCATCACGGCCATGCTCGCGTCCTACCTTCGCCGCAGGCACGGAACGGACGCACGCGCCGTCGTCACGAGCACCGCGGGACTACTCGCGATCGGCATCGGCGGCGCGCTCGGCGGGCATCTGACCTACGCAATGGGCGCAGGAGTCGACGGGGTGCGGGAGGGTCCGGGATCGGACGCTCTCCTCGCCCCGGTGGGATGAAGAATCGAGGAACGCCATGATCGTGCTCGGACTGATCTTGCTCCTGATCGGATGGCTCACCGGCCTCACCTGGCTGTGGACCATCGGCATCATCCTCCTGGTGATCGGCGCGATCCTGTGGATTCTCGGCGCCACCGGGCGTGCGGTCGGCGGCAGGCGGCGTTGGTATTAGAACGCAACACCGGCCGGCTCGTGCGACCTGTCCTGTGACAGAGTGCTAGCCGGTCGGTTTACAAACCCGAAGTTCGGGAATCCCCGTGGCATGACGGCCATTCATCGCGAACCCAGACCTCCCGTGTGCGGCGGGCAACCGATGAGAACGGCAGCCGTCGGCACCGCGAGACGATTGAGGATTTCGATGGTCTCGGCCAACGCCAGTCCTCTCGACGTCTCGGACGGCGCCGACGTCGGGGGGCAGAGCATTCACCTCGCCGAACTGTCGGCAGCCCTCACGCGAGAGGGTCACGACGTCACCGTCTACACCCGGGCGGACAGCGAGGACGCCCCGGAGCGGGTCACCACCCCGGGCGGGTACACAGTCGTGCACGTGCCGGTCGGGCCGGCGCGGCGGATGTCCGAGGCCGAGATCCTGCCGCTGATGGGGGCATTCGGCAGCTTCCTCAAGACCGAATGGGAATCCGAACGGCCCGACATCGTCCACGCCCACTACTGGATGTCCGGGATCGCGACGCAACTCGCCGCCCGCACGCTCGGCATTCCGGTGGTCCAGACGTTCCATGCGCTCGGGGTGGTCGAGCAGAGGTTCGAGCGCGCGGATTCGTCGAGCACTCACAACCGAATTCACCTGGAACAGTTGATCGCCCGCGGCGCCACCCGGGTGGTGGCGACGTGTACGGACGAGGTCTTCGAACTCTCCCACCTCGGCCTGCCGCGCTCGCGTACGTCCGTGGTTCCGTCCGGCGTCGACGTCGCCGAGTTCACGCCCGACGGCCGCGCCGACGAGAAGGGTAAACGCCATCGGCTCGTCATGGTCGGCCGGCTGGCGCCGAGCAAGGGCTTCGACACCGCGATCGAGGCACTCTCCCACTTCCCCGACACCGAACTCGTCATCGCGGGCGGCCCGGCCGCCGACGACGTCGCCGACGACCCCGAAGCGTCGCGACTGCTGACACTGGCCCGTGAGGCGAAGGTGCGCAACCGGGTACGGATCGTCGGGCGCGTGCCGAGAAACGCGATGCCCTCGCTGCTGCGCTCGGCGGATGCCGTCGTGTGCACCCCGTGGTACGAGCCGTTCGGCATGGTTCCGCTCGAGGCGATGGCCTGCGGCACCCCGGTGGTGGCGTCCGCCGTCGGCGGTATGCGGGACACGGTGGTCGACGGCATCACCGGACGCCTCATCTCACCGCGCAACCCGGTCCGCCTGGCCGAGGCCCTGCGACAGATCTTCGACGACGACGCCCTGCGCACGGGATACGGCATGGCGGGCTGCGATCGCGCCCGCGCCCGCTACTCGTGGGACCGTGTCGCCACCGACACCCTCCGCGCCTACGGCCGCTGTGTGTCGGCCCCTCCCCGCACCAGTCGAACCGGCGCCCACTGAAGTCGGGCGCCGGTTCGGACGGTCAGGCCGTTCGGCCGTGCCAGGCCCCGAGGGCACTGTCCACGGAAGCGAAGCAGGGGTAGCTCGACTCCTGGCCCGCCGCTCTGAGCAGCCGATATACGGGCCGGCCGCAGATCATCGCCCACGTCCGCCCGTCCCGGACGTTCGTCGCGTGGACGGTGTCGAGCACCGACAGACCCGCGGTTCCGATGAAATCCACCTTCGACATGTCGAGGATGAACTGCCCCTCGGGCGAGATCCGCGTGCACACGTAGTCGCGGAACCCCGGTGCACTGAACAGGTCGATCTCGCCTCGCACCCCTACCAACATCACCCCGGACCCGAGCCGCTCGGAAGTGAATTCCGCGCTCGCACAGCGTGTCGGAGCGGAACCGACAGCCGAGAGCGTTACCCTCGGCTTGTACGTGGTACCGAACTCCGTGCCCGAACACGCCATTTCAGGTTCTGGGACCCCTGGACCAACAGACATGGCTCACCCCATCTCGAACATTGAGAGGGGAAGCGGAGCACCTGCAGACAGACCCGACCTCGGACACATGACACCGTCTGCTACGGCAGCGCTTCCCGACATCGGCTGTGTGTTCAACCTCGGTTCGAGACTACTCCCGCCTGTGATGTGTCACAAGGAAATAACAGATACTCGAGCTCTCATTTGCCCTGGTGAGCGATTACAAACCGTTATGCACGGTTGTACGCGCCGAAACAGCCGCGACGACACGTTCTGCGACCACACGCAGTTTGACGTTCTCCCGCTGCGAACGCGTGACGAGGACGTCGAACGCGGTCTCGGCGTCGAGACCGCGCAACGCCATCACGATTCCCTTCGCCTGATCGATGACGGCGCGGGACCGGAGGGCGATACGAAGTTGCTCGATCAGGTTTCTCGCCTCGCCGTACCGCCGGGCATTGCGCACCGCGACCGCTGCCGCCTCGACGTACAGCTCCAGCGCCGACTCGTCCATCCGGTGGAAGGCGTGCGGCAACAGTCCGTACAGATTCAGCGCGGCGGACTGCTCCGCGACGGGGAGGGGTACGGACAGATAGCTGTGGACGCCGGCAGGTTCGGAACTCGCGGCATACGCAGGCCACCTCTCGTGCGCGGCGGCACGGTCGGCCCGCACGGTCTCGCCGGAGCGTACGGCGTCGAGCGCAGGGCCCTCGCCGAAGCGGTACTGCAACTCCTCGAGTGCCGCGAGCTCGTCCGACGTCGCGGCCACCGTGACGGGACCCGTCGCGCGGAGAACGGTGATCCCGGCCATCGCCGCACCCGGGAACGCCTGGACAACCCGACGGCACAGCGCGTGCAGCGCGACGTCGGTCTCGTCCTCCGGCTCGAGCAACTCGAGCACGGAGTCGAGCGACACGGCGACCGCGTCGGCGTGCACAGCCTCGACATCACTCGTCAACGTGTGCAGGTGAATCTCGTCAGGCATCCCACTCGTCTCCCGTGACCACCATGACCCTGCCGAGGGCCTCAGGAACGCTGATCGTGCCGCCAACATTACTCGGGCAAACGTACTGATCGGACTGGTTTGATCGGTCCTGTTCTGCGGTATTCCACCTGCGGTGTCGCCGGATCGCTACCCTGACTTCTCAGCAGCGCGAGCCGACCCACCGCCCGCCGACAGCACGGTACGCCCGACCCGGAGGTCTCATGGCCATCGCCAAGACAATCGAACCCGACCAGGATCACACACATCCCGTCGTCGAACTGCGCGTGCGAGCAACGCCCGATCAGCTCTCCGTACTGCGCGCCCTGGCAGCAACCGTTGCCATCCACGAAGATTTCGACCTCGACTCCATCGCCGACATCAAACTGGCCATGGACGAGATCTGTACCCAGCTGATCGTCCGCGCGACACCGGACGCGCTCCTGGTGTGCCGGCTGCAATATCTCGACAACACCCTGCGAGTCGACGTATCGAGCACCACCACCTCGGTCGACTCCCTCGGCGAGCGTTCGTTCGCCTGGCACGTACTCAACGCCCTCACCGATTCGGTCGATCTGAAACAGGAGCCCGACCCCGCCACCGCGGGTTTCGTGACCACCATGGAATTCACCAAGGTGAAGAACGGCCTGAGTCTGTGACGTCCCATACTCACAGTGGGGGGCACACGGCCCGTTGGCCGGACGAGTATCAGGACGTCACAGCACTCTTCGAACAGATGGCAGCCCTCGACGAGGACGATCCCCGGCGCAGCAGACTGCGCGACGCCGTCGTGACGCGCTGTCTCCCGCTCGCCGAGCACATCGCACGCCGTTTCGACGGCCGCGGCGAGGCGCACGACGATCTGGTTCAGGTCGCGCGCCTCGGCCTGGTCAACTCGGTCGACCGGTTCGACGTGGAGCGGGGATCCGACTTCGTGTCGTTCGCCGTCCCCACCATCATGGGCGAGGTACGCCGGCACTTCCGCGACACCGGGTGGGCCGTGCGAGTACCCCGCCGGATGAAGGAACTGCACCTCGCGCTCAGCCAGGCCGTCGCCGAACTGTCCCAGAGCCTCGGCCACGCCCCCACCGTCAGCGAACTCGCCGAACACCTGGACCTCGAACAGGAGGAGGTGGCGCAGGGGCTCCTCGCCGGCAACGCGTATCAGACCGTCTCCGTCGACAACACGTCGTCCGACCGGACGGGCGAGCTGTCGATGGTGGAGACACTCGGCGACTACGACGCCGCGATGGACGACGTCGAGAACCACGAAACCCTGCGCCCCCTGCTCCAATCCCTCCCCGAACGGGAGCGGACCGTCCTCATGCTGCGGTTCTTCGGCAACATGACACAGACCCAGATCGCCGACCGAGTCGGCATCTCGCAGATGCACGTGTCCCGGTTGCTGGCGAAGACACTGGCGTCACTGCGAGATCAACTCGGTGACGCGTAGGTCAGATCGTTGCCGTGTCGATCACGAATCGGTACCGCACGTCGCTGCCGACCACGCGGTCGTAGGCGCCGTCGATCTCGTCCGCGGAGATCACCTCGATCTCGGCACCGATACCGTGCTCGGCGCAGAAGTCCAGCATCTCCTGCGTCTGAGCGATGCCGCCCACCATCGAACCGGCCAGGCTGCGACGGTTGGCTGCGAGACTGAACGCGCGCACCTCGATCGGCTTCTCCGGCAACCCCAGTTCGACCAGCGTTCCGTTGATCGCGAGCATCGACATGTACGCGTCGATGTCGAGATTCACCGAGACGGTGTTGACGATGAGGTCGAATTTTCCGCGCAACTGCGTGAATGTGCTCGGATCCGAGGTGGCGTAGTAGTGGTCGGCACCGAATTTCAGGCCGTCGTCCTTCTTGCCGAGGGACTGGCTGAGCACGGTGACCTCGGCTCCCATCGCGTGCGCGATCTTCACACCGACGTGTCCGAGGCCGCCCATCCCGACGACGGCGACCTTCTTGCCCATTCCGGCTCCCCAGTGCGCGAGCGGTGAGTACAGCGTGATCCCCGCGCAGAGCAGCGGCGCCGCGACGTCCAGGTCCAGGCCGTCGGGGATGGACAGGACGAATCGTTCGGTCACGACGATGTGCGTCGAGTAGCCGCCCTGCGTCCACTCGCCGTCGCGCCCCTTGGCGTTGTACGTGCCGGTCACCCGGTTGACGCAGTACTGCTCCTCGTCGGCCCGGCAGGCGTCGCATTCGCCGCAGGAGTCGACGAAGCAGCCGACACCGACCCGGTCGCCGACCCGGTGCTTCGTCACGTCGGAACCGACCGCGCTCACCACGCCCGCGATCTCGTGACCGGGCACGACCGGATAGTGCGTGCTGCCCCACTCGTTGCGGGCGGTATGAATGTCGGAGTGGCAGATGCCGGCGAACTTGATCTCGATGAGTATGTCGAGCGGTCCGAGCTCGCGGCGTTCGATAGCGGTCTTCTCGAAGGCCCCTTCGCTGGACGTGACTGCATATGCGGCTGCGGTAACCATGCTTACATGCCTACATGTTTGCACGACCGAACGCACGTTCGGGGCCACCGTAGACGCGGTGACCCCGAACACGCCTGCGAAATCAGGCCTCGGATTCTTCCTTCTCGGCCCGCCTGCGGAGACGCTTCGCGGCCGCCACCATATTGCGCAGCGACGGCTCGAGCTGCCAGTAGTGACGCGTCTTCAGTCCGCCGTCCGGGTTGGCCCACAACCGTTCGAGTGACACCGACTCGCTCGCCTCCGTGAGCAGTTCGTCCAACTCGTCGATGTCCGGAATCCGGGCCGACCGGCTCTCGTACACACCCGGACCGACACCGTGGGTCAGCGCCCGCTCCTTGATGGCATCGAGAACCCACGTGATGGAGCGCGTCGCCACGATCGCCGTCACGTCCGCATCGAGCCGTTCGATGGCGTCGACCACCGACGCCCGGCTCGTGTACGTGATATGCGTGTGGATCTGCGTCTCCGGCTTCGCCCCGCCCGTCGCGAGACGGAATGCGTCGACCGCCCACTCGAGATACGCCTCGCGGCCGTTCTCGCGCAACGGCAGCAGTTCCCGGATCGCCGGCTCGTCGACCTGGATGATCGCGATACCCGCCGCCTCGAGGTCGGCGATCTCGTCACGGATCACCAGCGCCAGCTGATCAGCCGTCTCGTACAGCGGCTGATCCTGGCGGACGAACGACCGCGCGATCATCGTCACCGGACCCGTGAGCATGCCCTTGACCGGCTTGTCCGTCAGCGACTGCGCGTACGAGATCCACTCGACGGTCATCGGCTTCGGCCGCGACACGTCCCCGTAGAGGATCGGCGGACGTGTACACCGCGAGCCGTAAGCCTGCACCCACCCGTTGTGGGTGAAGGCATACCCCTCGAGAAGCTCCGCGAAGTACTGCACCATGTCGTTGCGCTCGTGCTCACCGTGCACGAAGACGTCGAGACCGATGTCTTCCTGCAACCGGATCGTGCTTTCGATCTCGGCCTGGATCCGCTTGTAGTACTCCTCCCACTCGAGGCGTCCCTCACCCAGCTCGTACCGGGCCTGCCGGATCGCGTCCGTCTGCGGGAACGAGCCCAGCGTCGTCGCCGGAACGAGCGGCAGGTTCAGTCGCTCCTGCTGGGCGACCCGCCGCTCCTCGTACGGCACCCGGAGGCGGTCGCCCGGCTTGATCGCGTTGACCCGTGCGCGCACCGCGTGCTTGAGCTTGAAGTGCACCGACGTGGGACGCTTGCGCCACTTGTCGGACGGACCCTCGGTGAGCGCCTTGGCCAGCGAGACCACCTCGCCGACCTTCTGCTTCGCGAACGCGAGCCGGTCCGCGACATCACCCGGGATGTCGTATTCGGACAACACGTCGTACGGCACGTGCAGCAACGACGTCGACGTCGACACCACCAGATCCGGCACGACGTCCTTCAGCGTGTTCAGGTACGTCAGCGTGTTGTAGCGGTCGACGCGCCACACGTTGCGGCCGTCGACCACACCGGCGTAGATGCGCTTGCGCTTGATGCCCGGGATCTTCGCCAGCTCGTCGGCGCTGAGCCGGTGACTGACGAGATCGAGGCCCAGAGCCTCGACCTTGGTGGAGGCGAGGATGGCGAGCGCCTCCCCGAGATGCCCGTAAGGACCGGTGACGAGGATTCGGGGCCGCAGCGGTGCGTGCGACAGCTTCTCGTACGCCTTGGCCAGCGCGGCCAGTTCTTCCGGTGTGCGGTCCTCGGTGAACGACGGCTCGTCCAACTGGACGCACGTGGCGCCGGCCTTCGCGAGCTGCTCGAACAACCGCTCGTACTCCGGCAGCACCCTGTCCAGCAGGTCGAGGGTCGAGAAGCCGTGCCGCTTCGACGTCGGACCGACCTTCGACAACAGGAGCAGCGACACCGGGCCGAGGATGACGGGACGCAGTTCGATCCCGCGCGCCTTCGCCCGCGCGAACTCGTCCATCACGGTCTCGGACCGCAGCGCGAACTCGGTGTTCTCGTCCAGTTCGGGCTGACGGTAGTGGTAGTTGGTGCCGAAGAACCGCACCAGCTCGAGCGGCGGAAAGTCCGGCCGGCCGCGGGCCAGCGTGAAGTAGAAGTCCAGCGGATCGAGCTGATTCTCGAGCGGCTCGAACCGCTCGGGCACGGCACCGAACAGCAGCGCATTGTCGAGTACGTGGTCGTAGTAGGAGAACGTGTTGCCCGGGACCTGGGTCAGACCGGTCGCGGCGAGCTCACTCCACGTCTCCTCCTGGAGGTCCCGGGCGACGGCGACGAGTTCTTCCTTCGTGCTCGTGCCGTGCCAGTAGGACTCGAGAGCACGCTTGAGTTCGCGGCGAGGTCCGATGCGGGGATACCCCAGGATGCTGGATCCGTATGCTGCGGTGCTGGACATGCGGTCGACCTTTCTGGGCTCAGCCCAGTGGCTGAGAATGCCTCTGGGCTCGATGCACCTGTGCGCCTCTCACAACCGCCAGTGGTCGTGAAAGGCGCACAGGTGTAGTCGCCTACCTACCTGCTAGCTGGCCTTCTTGCTGAAACGGCCGTTGTCGCCGTACTCGTAGAAGCCCGCGCCGGACTTCTTTCCGACCAGCCCGGCCTCGACCATGCGAAGCAGCAGCGGCGGCGCCGAGTACAGGGGCTCCTTGAACTCTTCGTACATGGAGTCGGCGATGGACTTGACCGTGTCCAGGCCCACCAGGTCGGTCAACGCGAGCGGACCCATCGGGTGTGCGAGGCCGAGAACCGTTGCCTTGTCGATGTCTTCCTTGGTGGCGAACCCGGACTCCACCATGCGGATCGCGGAGAGCAGGTACGGCACCAGGAGGGCGTTGACGACGAATCCGGAACGGTCCGCGGAACGGACGACCTGCTTGCCCAGCACATCGCTGGCGAAGGCCTCGGCCCGCTCGGACACCGACTTGCTCGTCTTGAGCGTGGTCACCAACTCGACGAGGGGAAGCACCGGAACGGGGTTGAAGAAGTGCATCCCGATGACCCGTTCCGGGGACTTCGTGGCGATGCCCAGCTTCATGATCGGGATCGACGACGTGTTGGACGCCAGCACGGCGTTCGGATCCGTCACGACCTGATCGAGCTCGGTGAAGATTTCGCTCTTCACCTTCTCGTCCTCGACGACGGCCTCCACGACGAGCTGCCGGTCCGCGAAATCACCGAGGTCGGAGGTGAACCGCAGCCGCCAGGCGGCCTGCTCACGTTCCCGCTCGGTGATCTTGCCACTGCTCACTCCGCGGTCGAGCGAACGCAGGATGCGCGAACGCCCCGCCGCCGCAAGCTCGCGGGTCTGCTCGAACACCAGAACATCGACGTGCGCGCGAGCACACACCTCTGCGATTCCGGCACCCATGATCCCGGCGCCGATCACGCCGACGCGCTGAATCTTTTCGCTGGTCACGTCAGCTCCTTTTCGTCTAGTGGAGTCGTCGCCCGGGGAGGGGCCCTGTTACAGGCCCCTCCCCGGGGGCGGGTTGATCAGGTGAAACCTTGATCGGTCGAAGCCTTGGAGGACAAGACTCAGTGGAACTGACCCTCTTCGGTGGAGCCCTTCAGAGCAGCCGTCGAGGTGTTGGGGTCGACCGTGGTGGCGATGCTGTCGAAGTAGCCGGCACCGACCTCACGCTGGTGCTTGATGGCGGTGAAGCCACGCTCCTCGGCGGCCTTGAACTCGCGCTCCTGCAGGTCGACGAAGGCGGTCATGCCCTCGCGGGCGTAGCCGTGGGCCAGGTCGAACATGCCGTAGTTGAGCGAGTGGAAGCCGGCCAGGGTGATGAACTGGAACTTGAAGCCCATCGCGCCGAGCTCCTTCTGGAACTTCGCGATGGTCGAGTCGTCCAGGTGCGCCTTCCAGTTGAAGGACGGCGAGCAGTTGTAGGCGAGCAGCTGGTCCGGGAACTCGCTGCGAACGGACTCGGCGAACCTCTTGGCGACCTCGAGGTCCGGCACGCCGGTCTCCATCCAGATGAGGTCGGCGTACGGGGCGTAGGCCTTGGCGCGAGCGATGCAGGGCTCGATGCCGTTCTTGACACCGAAGAAGCCCTCTGCGGTGCGGGTTCCGTCCAGGAACTGCTGGTCGCGCTCGTCGACGTCGGACGTGATGAGGGTCGCGGCCTCGGCATCGGTGCGGGCGATGACCACGGTGGGAACGTCCGCGACGTCGGCCGCGAGGCGAGCCGAGGTCAGGGTGCGGATGTGCTGCTGCGTGGGGATGAGGACCTTGCCACCGAGGTGGCCGCACTTCTTCTCCGACGCGAGCTGGTCTTCCCAGTGCGAACCGGCGACGCCGGCCGCGATCATGGCCTTCTGCAGCTCGTAGACGTTGAGCGCGCCACCGAAGCCCGCTTCGCCGTCGGCGACGATCGGGGCGAGCCAGTTGTCGACGGAGGTGTCGCCCTCGACCTTGGCGATCTCGTCGGCGCGCAGCAACGCGTTGTTGATGCGGCGCACGACCTGCGGGACCGAGTTGGCCGGGTAGAGGCTCTGGTCGGGGTAGGTGTGTCCGGACAGGTTCGCGTCACCGGCGACCTGCCAGCCGGACAGGTAGATGGCCTTGAGGCCTGCACGGACCTGCTGAACGGCCTGGTTACCGGTCAGCGCGCCCAGCGAGTTGATGTAGTCCTCGTTGTTCACGAGGTCCCAGAGGATCTCGGAACCACGGCGTGCGAGGGTCTGCTCTTCGACAACGGTGCCCTGGAGCTTGGTGACCTGCTCCGCCGTGTAGTTGCGGGTTACTCCCTTCCAGCGCGGGTTGGTGTCCCAATCCTGCTGGATTTCAGCTGCGGTCTTCGGGGTGCCGGTGGTCGACATCAAGACTCCACTCTCTTCGATCTGCTGGTCCGGTACGGATGTACTGCTTCACATCCTTGCCAGGCCCTTCGTATGTACTTACCGAGAATGACACAAGCAAAAAGTGCCGTCTACCTGTTGCTAATGCCAATCTTGGCTAGCTTTTCACACCGCTTTGCAAAGACTGTTAAGAAAGTTCGGCGCCATACCTGCCCGATCGGAGAGGAAAAATACTCGCCAGTAGCAAAAAGTCGCAGGTGGTGAACCAAATGCACGCAACTCGTCGTACACAGATATTTCCGCCCCTGCGACCCTCGCCTTCCCGCCGCGGCATACCCGTAGACCCGCCCGTTGTGACTGCAATCACCAATCGGGTCGGTTACCGTGACCTCGAATGGTCTCCTCCGGCGAAGGGCACCACGATGCCGCTGTACGAATTCCGATGCGCCGCCGACTGCGGCCCGTTCGAGCAGTCGTTCCCCATGGCCGACGTACCCGGAATCACCCGCTGTCCCCGGTGCAACCGCGACGCCGTCCGGCGCGTGTCCTCGCCGCGACTCGGACACGGGTCGTCGTCCGCGATGAACCTCCTCGACAGCACCAAGGCGTCGGCTCACGAACCGGACGTCGTGACCGGTCCGCCGCACCGGACCACGGCCGGTCGTTCACCCCTCACGAACAACCCGTTGCACCGCCGACTTCCACGTCCCTGACCGGCCACCGAAGGAGCGCACATGCCCGAACTGCTGTTTCCGCTCGATTCCTCGAAGAAGTTCACCGATCAGGCGATCGTCGGCCACAACCGCTGGCACCCCGACATCCCGGCCGCGGTCACGGTGAAACCGGGCGACTCCTTCCGCGTGCACTGCCGTGAATGGTTCGACGGCGCCATCCACAACGACGACTCCGCCGACGACATCCTGAACGCGCCCCTCACCACGGTCCACACACTGTCCGGCCCCTTCGCCGTGGAGGGCGCGAAACCCGGCGACCTGCTGATCGTCGACATCCTGGACGTCGGACCCATCCCACAGGAGGATTCCGGCCCGCTGGCCGGACAGGGCTGGGGGTACACGGGGATCTTCTCCCGCCACAACGGCGGCGGATTCCTCACCGAGCAGTTCCCCGACGCCTACAAGGCCGTCTGGGACTTCTCCGGGCAGACCGCCACGTCGCGGCACGTCCCGCACGTCTCGTTCACCGGCATCGTCCACCCCGGACTGATGGGCACAGCGCCGTCGGCCGCCCTCCTGTCGAAGTGGAACGCGAGGGAGGGCGCGCTCATCGCCACCGACCCGGGCCGGGTTCCCCCACTCGCCCTGCCGCCCGAACCGCAGGACGCCGTCCTGGGGTCCCTGTCGGGCGCCGACTTCGACCGCGTCGCCGGCGAGGCCGCCCGCACCGCACCCCCACGCGAAAACGGCGGCAACCAGGACATCAAGAACCTCACCAAGGGCAGCCGCGTCTTCTACCCCGTATTCGTCGACGGCGCGAACCTGTCCGTCGGCGATCTGCACTTCTCCCAGGGCGACGGCGAGATCACGTTCTGCGGCGCCATCGAGATGGGCGGCTTCATCGACCTGCGCGTCGACATCATCAAGCGCGGCATGGACACGTACGGCGTGTCCGAGAACGCGATCTTCATGCCCGGTAACACGGACCCGCAGTATTCGGAGTGGCTCGCGTTCTCCGGAACGTCCGTCACCCTCGACGGGGAACAGAAGTACCTCGACTCGCACCTGTCCTACCAGCGGGCGTGTCTCCACGCGATCGACTACCTCACCAAGTTCGGGTACAGCCCCGAGCAGGCCTACCTCTTGCTCGGCGCCGCACCGATCGAGGGCAGGCTGTCCGGTGTCGTGGACATCCCGAACTCCTGCTCGACGGTGTACCTGCCGACGGCGATGTTCGACTTCCCCGTCGCACCGTCCGCGTCGGGACCGTTCCAGATCGACCCGGGCATAGGCGCGCCGCGCTCGGAGAACAAGGCCTGAGCGCGGGCGAATGTACCTTTCAGCGCCTCCAGTGCGCCCAGAGGTACGTTCGCCCCGCGTCACCGCGTCCCGACCCGCGCGAGTAAATCTTGCGAAGGTTCCGTTCGCACATCTGACCTGCGCCGGTACCATTGCCGTATGTCCAAGACCTTCGTCGGCACCCGGTTGCGTCAGCTCCGAACCGAGCGTGGACTGAGCCAGGCGGCGCTGGCGAAGACGCTGGAGATTTCCGCCAGCTACCTCAATCAGATCGAGCACGACGTCCGGCCGCTGACGGTGCCGGTGCTGCTGCGGATCAGCGAGGTGTTCGGCGTCGACACCACGTTCTTCTCCTCCCAGGACGACACGCGCCTGATCGCGGAGATGCGCGAGGTGGCGCTGGACCAGGAGATGGGCATCGACGCGGACGCCCAGGAGATCGCGGAGATGGTGGCGTCGCATCCGGGCCTGGCGAAGGCGATGGTCAACATGCACCGCCGCTTCCGCAACACCACCGCGCAGCTGGCTCTCGCCACGGAGGACCGCTACAGCGACGGCAGCGGCAGCGGCTCGATCACGATGCCGCACGAAGAGGTCCGCGATTACTTCTATCAGCGGCAGAACTATCTGCACGAACTGGACACGGCGGCGGAGGAACTGACCGCGCGCATGCGATTCCACCGCGGCGATGTCGGCGGTGAGATCGCCCGCAGGTTGCAGACCGTCCACGACGTGCAGATCGTCAGGCGCATCGACCTGGGCGAGAACGTCCTGCACCGGTACGACCCCGAATCCCGGCTGCTGGAGATCTCGCCGCATTTGTCGGGCGGCCAGCAGGTGTTCAAGTTCGCGACCGAGCTTGCGTTCCTCGAATACGGCGACCTGCTCGACAAGCTGGTGGCGGAGGGCGGCTTCACGAGCGACGAGTCCGTTGCGCTCGCCCGGCTCGGGCTGGCCAACTACTTCGCTGCGGCCACGGTGCTCCCCTACGGCCAGTTCCACGACGTGGCCGAGGACTTCCGGTACGACATCGAGCGGCTCTCCGCGTTCTACTCGGTGAGCTACGAGACGATCTGTCACCGTCTCTCGACGCTGCAGCGTCCGAAGCTGCGCGGTGTGCCATTCATGTTCGTGCGCGTCGACCGGGCCGGGAACATGTCGAAGCGGCAGTCCGCCACCGGGTTCCACTTCTCCACCAGCGGGGGCACGTGCCCGCTGTGGAACGTGTACGAGACGTTCGCGTACCCCGGCAAGATCATGAACCAGATCGCGCAGATGCCGGACGGCCGCCGGTACCTGTGGATCGCCCGCACCGTCGAACGTCGCGCCCAGCGCTACGGTCAGCCCGCCAAGATCTTCGCGATCGGGCTCGGCTGCGAGATCCGGCACGCCCACCGCCTCGTCTACGGCGACGGTCTCGACCTCGACGATTCCAACCCGGGCACCCCCATCGGCGCCGGCTGCCGGGTGTGCGAGCGCGTCAACTGCCCGCAGCGCGCGTTCCCGCCGCTCGGCAAGCAACTCGACATCAGCGAGCATCAGAGTTCGGTCTCCCCGTACCTGATCCGCTGACCCCTCGCTGGGTCGTCCGATGTCACATCGGTTCAATCCGACTGAACCGGTGTGACATTGGCCGCAGCGGCAGCAGCATCCGGCCACGCAGGGGGCACTGTGAGCGCTTGTTCACGTAACCGTAATTCGCGTCACGAACACGTCACCGACAGACATTCAGACGCAACAACGGCCGCTTAATGTTCGCCCCACGAATACACCTCTGTATACGCGGGGCGCATACATGTCCCGGGTTGCGGAGGTCCCCAAGTCCTCCGACGGAAAGGCCCGTACATGCGCACCTTCTCCAAGCGCGCCCTCGCTGCACCGACCGCGCTCGCCGCCATCGGGCTCGTGCTGACCGGTTGTGGCAGCAAGGCGTCCGACACGGCCGGCGAGTCCACCGCGGCGTCCTGTGTGGACACCTCCGGGGACACGATCAAGGTCGGGTCACTGAACTCGCTGTCCGGCACGATGGCCATCAGCGAGGTGACCGTCCGGGATTCGATCGCGCTCGCGGTCGACGAGATCAACAACTCGGGCGGCGTGCTCGGCAAGAAGATCCAGATCGTCGCGGAGGACGGGGCCTCGGAGCCCACCGTCTTCGCCGAGAAGGCGGAGAAGCTGATCAGCAGTGACTGCGTCGCAGCCGTGTTCGGCGGTTGGACGTCGTCGAGCCGCAAGGCGATGCTGCCGGTGTTCGAGGACAACAACTCGCTGCTCTACTACCCCGTGCAGTACGAGGGGCTCGAGGATTCGAAGAACATCTTCTACACCGGCGCCACCACCAATCAGCAGATCGTGCCCGCCCTCGACTACCTGAAGGAGAAGGGCGTCAAGTCGCTGTACCTGGTGGGCAGCGACTACGTGTTCCCGCAGACCGCGAACCGCATCATCAAGGCGTACGCGGAGGCCAACGGCATCGAGATCAAGGGCGAGGACTACACACCGCTCGGCTCCACCGACTTCTCGACCATCGTCAACAAGGTCCGCTCCGCCGATGCGGACGCCGTCTTCAACACCCTCAACGGCGATTCCAACGTCGCATTCTTCCGCGAGTACGCGAACGTCGGCCTCAAGCCCGCCGACATGCCCGTCGTGTCCGTGTCGATCGCCGAGGAGGAGGTCGGCGGTATCGGCGTCCAGAACATCGAGGGCCAGCTGACCGCCTGGAACTACTACCAGACCATCGACACGCCGGAGAACAAGAAGTTCGTCGACGCGTACAAGGCCCGGTACGGCGCGAACAAGCCGACGTCCGACCCGATGGAGGCCGCCTACACGTCCGTGTACCTGTGGAAGAACACCGTCGAGAAGGCGAACTCCTTCGCCACCAAGGACATCCAGGACAACGCGGACGGCGTCACGTTCGCCGCGCCGGAGGGACTGGTCACGATCGACGGGTCCAACCACCACATCACCAAGACCGCGCGCATCGGTGAGATCCGGAACGACGGCCTGATCTACACGGTCTGGGATTCGGGCACCCCGATTCAGCCGGACCCGTACCTGAAGTCCTACCCGTGGGCCGAGTCGCTGGGTAGCTAGAACACGGTCCGACGAGCACGAGGGAAGAGAGAGGACATACATCGATGGATGTAGTGATCGGACAGCTGTTCACCGGGTTGAGTATCGGATCGATCCTGTTGCTGGCGGCGTTGGGGCTGTCGTTGACGTTCGGCCAGATGGGCGTCATCAACATGGCCCACGGCGAATTCATCATGGCCGGCTCGTACACGGCGTACGTGGTGCAGCAGGTGGTGTCGAGCGCCACCGGTTCTCTGTTCATCTCTCTGCTCGTCGGCTTCGTGGTCGGTGGCGCGATGGGCGTCCTCCTCGAGGTCACCCTCGTCAAGCGGATGTACCACCGGCCGCTGGACACGCTGCTGGTGACGTTCGGGGTGGGACTGATCCTGCAGCAGCTGGCACGGGACGTCTTCGGTGCACCCGCCGTCAACGTCGCCGCACCGGAATGGCTCTCCGGCGGTGTGGAGATCCTGGGCGCGGTGGTGCCGAAGACGCGCCTGTTCATCCTGGTGCTGGCCGTCGTGGCAGTGGTCGCACTGTCGCTGGCGATGCAGAAGTCCCCGATGGGACGCCGCATCCGCGCCGTGGTGCAGAACCGAGACCTCGCGGAGACGAGCGGGATCTCCAGTCGCCGAACCGATGTGACGACGTTCTTCATCGGTTCCGGTCTGGCGGGTGTCGCGGGTGTGGCGCTCACCCTGATCGGCTCGACGAGCCCGACCATCGGGCAGAGCTACCTCATCGACGCCTTCCTGGTGGTCGTGGTCGGCGGCCTGGGTCAGATGAAGGGCGCGGTGATCGCCGCGTTCGCCCTCGGCATCCTCAATTCGTTCGTCGAGTACTCGACCACGGCGTCGATCGCCAAGGTCATCGTGTTCGTGGTCATCGTGGTGTTCCTCCAGGTTCGACCGCAGGGCCTGTTCGCCGTCAAGACGAGGAGTCTCGTATGAGCATCCTGACGAGTGGCCGCTACCGCGCGTGGGCGGGATTCGCGCTGGCCGCACTGCTTCTGTTCGTCGTCGCCCCTGCGGTTCTCAGCGACTTCCGGCTGAGTCTGCTCGGCAAGTTCCTGTGCTTCGCGATCGTCGCGGTCGGTATCGGTCTGGCGTGGGGCCGCGGCGGCATGCTCACCCTCGGCCAGGGTGTGTTCTTCGGATTGGGCGCCTACATGATGGCGATGCACCTGAAGATCGCCGACGCCGAACTCCGCGGCGACACCGTGCCCGACTTCATGCAGATCGCGGGAATCCGGGAACTGCCGGGCTACTGGGTGCCGTTCACGTCGCCGATCGTGACGATCCTGGGAATCCTGCTGATCCCGGCCATGGTGGCGTTCGTCCTCGGGCTCGGCGTGTTCAAGCGCCGCGTCAAGGGCGCCTACTTCGCGATCCTCAGCCAGGCGCTCGCCGCCGCGTTCGCCATCCTGCTGGTGGGTCAGCAGAGCACCGGAGGAAGCAACGGCCTCAACCGGTTCCGCACGTTCTTCGGTTTCAACCTGAATGATCCGGCCAACAAGCAGATGCTGTTCTTCATCGCCGCCGGCGTGCTGCTGGCCGTCGTCGCCGTCACCCGGCAGTTGATGAACAGCCGTTACGGCGAACTGCTCGTCGCGGTCCGGGATCAGGAGGAGCGGGTCCGCTTCCTCGGGTACGACCCGGCGAACATCAAACTCGTCGCCTACGTGACGGCCGCATTCTTCGCGGGCGTCGCGGGCGCGCTGTTCGTGCCGATCGTCGGCATCATCTCCCCCGCCGACGTCGGGATCGTCCCGTCGATCGCGTTCCTGATCGGGGTGGCCATCGGCGGACGCTCCACGCTCCTCGGTCCCGTACTCGGCGCCATCGGGGTGGCGTGGGCGCAGAGCGCGTTCTCGGAGTCGTTCCCGTCCGGCTGGATCTACGCGCAGGGCCTGCTGTTCATCGTGGTCGTCGGATTCTTCCCGGCCGGTGTCGCGGGGCTGTTCGCGCTGCTGAAGCGGAAGAAGAAGGCGTCGTCCGAGCAGCCGGCACCGCCTGGGCCGGAGGACGAGACCGAGGCGACGGAACGAATGGAGATGGCGCGATGACGATTCCTGCCACGGCCAAGGAACCCGTGCTCGGCGGCAACGCCGGAATGTCCAGCGAGTACCTCGAGGTGCGGGACCTTCGGGTCAGCTTCGACGGGTTCAAGGCGGTCGACGGCGTCGACCTCACCCTCATGCAGGGCGACCTGCGGTTCCTCATCGGCCCCAACGGCGCCGGCAAGACCACTCTCGTCGACGCCATCACCGGGCTCGTCCCCGCGACGGGTTCGGTGACGAAATCCGGTGTGGAGTTGATCGGCAAGAAGGTGCACCGCATCGCCCGCCTCGGCGTGGGCCGCACGTTCCAGACCGCGAGCGTGTTCGAGGAGTTGACGGTTCTCCAGAACCTCGACATCGCGGCGGGCGCCGGCCGTTCGGCACTCACACTGCTGCGCCGACGCAAGACGGTGCTCCCCGCCATCGAGGAGGCACTCGACGTCACGGGTCTCGGCAAGCTCCGCGACACCCCGGCGGGAATCCTCGCGCACGGGCAGAAGCAGTGGCTCGAGATCGGGATGCTGCTGGTGCAGAACTGCTCCGTCCTGCTGCTCGACGAGCCGGTGGCCGGCATGAGCCACGAGGAACGCGACGAGACGGGAAACCTGCTGCGCCGCATCGGCGGTGAGCGGACCGTCGTGGTGGTCGAGCACGACATGGACTTCATGCGCGCGTTCGCGACGTCGGTGACCGTGCTCCACGCCGGGACGGTGCTGAGCGAGGGAACCGTGGAGCAGGTGCAGGCCGACCCACGTGTGCAGGAGGTGTACCTCGGGACCGCCGCGGCCGGCGCCGCCCCCGAGTTGCAGCCCGAGGTTTCGAAGGAGGACAGCGATGCTCGAGCTTGACGACATCCGGGCCGGGTACGGCCGAACCGAAGTGATCCACGGAGTCTCGCTGACGGTCCCGTCGGACGGTGTGGCCGCGGTGATGGGACACAACGGCGCGGGCAAGACCACGCTTCTCCGGGCCGCGGTCGGACTGATCAAGGTCGACTCCGGGCGGGTGGTGTTCGACGGCGAGGACGTCACGGCGCTGCGGCCGAGCGCCCGAGTGGCGCGCGGCCTCGCCTACGTGCCGCAGGGCCAGCAGTCGTTCGGTCAGCTGACCACCGCGGAGAATCTTCAGGTGGTGGCCGACGGCCGCAAGCGCGGAAAGGAACTCGTCGGCGAGGTGCTGGATCTGTTCCCGGCTTTGCGCGGCCTGCTCGACCGGCGTGCCGGTCTCCTGTCCGGCGGGCAGCGTCAGCAACTCGCCATCGCGCGGGCCCTGATCACGGAACCGAAGATGCTGATCCTCGACGAACCGACGGAGGGCATTCAGCCGTCCGTCGTGGCCGAGATCGAGCGCACCATCGTGGAACTCACCCGCCGCGGCGGACTCGGAGTCCTGTTGGTGGAACAGCACATCGGGTTCGCGCTCGAATCCGCCGAGAGCTACTACGTCCTCGAGTCGGGGCGGGTCACGTCCTCCGGCGCCGGTGGCGCCGCACCCGATTCCGACGTCCGTACCGCGGTCTCCGACGTCCGCGCGGCGATGGCCATCTGATGGCACGCCGAGAACCGGCCGGCTCCCTCAGCGATCACGTGTATCTGTCGCTGCGCACCGACCTGATGAGCGGCCGGATCCCACCGGGACAGCGTCTCGGCGAGGAGCGTCTCGCCGACACCTACGGGGTGTCCCGGACGCCGGTGCGGGAGGCCCTGGCCCGGCTCCTCGCCGACGGACTCGTCCAGCGCGACGTGGGCGGGTTGTTTCCGTACCGCCCCCGCATCGACGAGCTGGCCGGACTGTACGAACTGCGCATCACGCTCGAACTCCAGGGGATCGCCCGGGTGCGCGCCGACGAGTCGCTGTCGCACGACCCGGACGTCCTGGGACCCGAGCTCGACCGGTGGTACGCGTTGCGGAAGGAGAACCCCGAGCCGGACGCCGGGTTCGTGGCGCTCGACGAGCAGTTCCACACCGTTCTGCTGCGGTCGGCCGGCAACCGGGCGCTGTCCGATGCGCTCGTCAACGTGAACGCCAAGGTGCGGCCGGTCCGGATGTTCGACTACCTCACCCCCGACCGCATGAGCGCCACCATCGACGAGCACATCTCGGTGGCCGAGTTCGCCCTCGACGGCAAGCTGGATACCGCGTACGACACGCTGCTCGCGCATATCAGCGAGTCGCGTGAAGTGGTCATCGAGCGCGCTGAACAGGCACTTTCCCTCGCACGGATGGCCTGGGCGATCCGGGATTGAGACAGTTGTCCAACTCGGTTGGACATTTTTCCCACCAACGAACCGAGCGGGTGCTAGCGTCTTGCTACCGCTCGGTAACACAGGTTGGGAACTCGCTTCATGTCACGCACTCTCGAAGAGAATCTGGTCGGACGCCGCGTCCTGATCACCGGGGCAGCCCGGGGTATCGGCGCCGGACTCGCCAGACGACTTCACGAGCGGGGCGCCCGTGTCGGGCTGCTCGGCCTCGAACCCGAACTCCTCGAACAGACGGCCACCACGTGCGGCCGGGCGCCGTGGCGTCGATGCGACATCCGCGACCGGCGAGCCGTCGAGGACTCGTTCGACTACCTCGCCGACCGGCTCGGCGGCCTCGACGTCGTCGTCGCCAACGCGGGCGTGACGCCCCCGGCGCACATCGTCGAAGGCGATCCGGATGTGATGCGGTATGCCATCGAGGTGAACGTGATGGGGACGTATCACACGCTGCGGGCCGCGGGACCGTACATCGGCCACCGCAACGGGTACGCACTCGTCGTGGCGTCGTCGACGACGTTCAGCCCCCTGCGCGGCGTGCACGGCGCCACGAGAGGCGGAGCCGAGGAACTCGGCGGGGCCCTGCGGGAAGAGATGAAACCGCTGGGGACCCGGGTCGGTATCGCCCGGCTCGGCGAGATCGACACGGACCGGACCCTGATCGACTTCGACGGCCTCGCGGTTCCCCCACCCCGCGGCAGTGCACTGACCCGGACCTCCTCGATCACGGTGGCGGTCGACGCACTCGAACGGGGAATCGCGGGGCGGAAGAATCGGATATACGCGCCGTCCCGGGTACCCGGGACGGATTCTGTGCGTATGCTCGCACTTCGGGCCACGGAGATGACCCGTTCGATCGAACTACGCGCGCACGCAGCCGTTCCCGCAAGGGGACGAGTAGAAGGAGAGGGGGCGGCGTGACCGCACGCATTCCACCCGGACGCCTGAAGGAACTCGGCCCCGTCAACTGGGTGCTGTGGCGAATCATCTCCCGTGTCGCCGGTGTGCCGGACGCACATCTGTTCAGCACGGTGGGCCGCACGGGGGGCCTCTTCCGTGCGTGGCTGCAGTACTCCGGCAAGCTCATGCCGGGCGGGCAGATCTCCCGGTACGAGACCGAACTGATCATCCTTCGGGTGGCACACCTGCGGCAGTGCGGCTACGAGATGGACCACCACGTGCGCCTCGGACGCCGGGCGGGCGTCACCCCGGCGCTCCTCGACCAGGTGCTGGAAGGTCCCGCCGCGGAGGGCTGGGACGCGCGCCGCCGTGCCATCCTCACCGCCGTCGACCAACTCGTCGCCACCGACAACCTGGACGATGCCACGTGGTCGGCGCTGAGCACCCACTTCGACGACCGCAGGATGATCGAATTCTGCTTTCTGGTGACCCAGTACGACGCCCTGGCCACCACCATCGGGACTCTGAGGATCGAACGCGACTATTCGTAGGTTCCGCATCGCGTAGAGAAGAGGAACGGCCGCATGACATCCGCTACCGACGAGGTCCGTTCCGAGAAGGGACTGGCGCGGGTCGCGCAGTCGCTGGCCGGCTGGACGGAGAAATGGTTTCCGGACGCCTACGTCTTCGCGCTCGTCGGCGTCTTCGTCGTCTCGGTGGCCGCACTGGCCAACGGTTCGTCTCCGCAGACGGTCGTGGACGCGTTCGGTGACGGTTTCTGGGATCTGACGGCGTTCACCCTGCAGATGGCCATGGTGGTGCTGACCGGATACGTCGTCGCCACGTCCCCGCCGGTCGCCCGGCTGATCGATCGCCTGGCCCTGGTGCCTCAGTCGGCGCGCACCGCAGTCAGTTTCGTCGCATTCCTGTCCATGTCGGTCTCCTTCCTGAACTGGGGGCTCAGTCTGGTGTTCGGCGGGCTGCTCGCCCGGGCGATCGCCCGCCGATCCGACCTGCGAGTGGATTACCGTGCGCTCGGCGCTGCGGCCTTCATGGGTCTGGGCGCCGTGTGGGCGCTCGGCATGTCCTCGTCCGCCGCGCAACTGCAGGCCACCGCCGCATCCCTACCTCCGGCGCTGCTGGAGATCACCGGCGTCCTCGACTTCGGGACCACGATCTTCACCTGGCAGTCGCTGCTGATGTGCGTGATCATCATCGCCCTGACCGTGGTGATCGCCCACTTCTCCGCACCGAGGGGCGCGGCCGTCACCACCGCCCAGGATCTGGACGTCGACCTCGACGACCGGCCGAAGGAGGTGGCTCCCCGAACGCGACCGGGAGAGTGGCTCGAATACAGCCGGATCCTGCCGGCGCTGGCCGGTCTGATGACGCTGGGGTGGCTGATCTCCCAGCTGGTGACCAAACCCGTGCTCACCGTCGTCAGTAGCCTGAACGCCTATCTGCTGGTCTTCCTCATGCTAGGGCTGGTGCTGCACGGGACGCCGCGCAAGTTCCTGCAAGCCGTCGCGCTGGCCGTCCCGGCGACGGCCGGCATCCTGGTCCAGTTCCCGCTGTACGCCGCGATGGCCGCGATCCTCACGAAGGCCGAGGGCAGAAACGGCCTCACCATCTCGGAGCACCTGGCCGAGTTCTTCACGAACATCGGCAGCGGCGGCGGCTTCACCGTCGTCATCGCCCTCTACACGGTCGTGCTGGGCCTCTTCGTGCCGTCCGGAGGCGGAAAATGGCTGGTCGAGGCGCCTTACGTCATGCAGTCGGCCACCGATGTCGGGATGAACCTGGGCTGGACGGTCCAGGTGTACAACGTCGCCGAGGCCCTGCCGAACCTGATCAACCCGTTCTTCATGCTGCCCCTGCTCGCAGTGCTGGGGCTCAAGGCGCGCGATCTGGTGGGATTCACGTTCCTGCAGTTCATGTTCCACCTGCCGGTGGTCCTGCTCCTGGTGTGGCTGCTCGGAACGACGTTCGAGTTCGTGCCCCCGGTACAGCCGTCCTCACCGTGATCCCGATTCGCGCAGGCCGTGAGAGGTCTTACTAACCCACGCTTTACCTCGAGAAATCTCGGTGAAACACCCCCTCCTTAGCGTATACAACCATGTCCACAGGGATGAATACGCCGCCGATCGAGTACTCCTTCGACACTCTGCTCGTCGCGAACCGGGGCGAAATCGCCTGCCGCATCATGCGATCGGCACACCTCCTCGGACTGAAGACGGTTGCGGTCCACTCGGACGCCGATTCGGCTGCCGCGCACGTCGAGATGGCCGACGTCGCCGTCCGCCTGGGTCCGGCTCCCGCCCACGAGTCGTATCTGCGGGCCGACGCCGTCGTGGAGGCCGCCCTGGCGACGGGCGCGGGCGCGATTCATCCCGGCTACGGCTTCCTGTCGGAGAACGACGCGTTCGCCGCGGCGGTGGAATCCGCCGGGATCGCGTTCGTCGGCCCCACCCCCGAACAGCTCCGCACGTTCGGGAACAAGCACACGGCACGCGAGGCCGCCCGCGCCGTCGGCGTCCCGCTCGTCGCGGGTAGCGGGCTCCTCGACTCCGTCGACGACGCCCTGTCCGCGGCCTCCGACATCGGCTATCCGGTGATGATCAAGGCGGTCGGTGGTGGCGGCGGCATCGGCATGCAGGCGTGCTTCGACGCCGCGGAACTCCGCGACGCCTACGACCGCGTGCAGCGCCTCGCCCAGGCCAACTTCTCCTCGTCCGGGGTGTTCCTGGAACGGTTCGTCGCCCGCGCCCGGCACATCGAGGTGCAGGTGTTCGGCGACGGTCTCGGCCGCACGCTCAGCCTCGGCACCCGCGACTGCTCACTGCAGCGCCGCAACCAGAAAGTGGTCGAGGAAGCCCCGGCGCCCGGGCTCTCCGACGAACTGGTCGACAGGCTCCTGAACTCGTCGCGCAGCCTTGCGTCCTCGGTGAACTACCGGTCGGCCGGGACCGTCGAGTTCGTCTACGACGTGGACCGCGGTGAGGCGTCGTTTCTCGAGATGAACACCCGGCTGCAGGTCGAGCACCCGGTGACCGAGGAGGTCACGGGAATCGACCTCGTCGAGTGGATGCTGCGGCTCGCCCGCGGTGACAGTTCCATGCTCGACGGGCTGCCCGACTCCGGACCCGAGATCAGGGGAACCGCCGTCGAGGCCCGCATCTACGCCGAGGACCCCGGCCACGACTACCGTCCCAGCGCCGGACGACTCACCGGCGTCGAGTTCCCGGCCCACACGCGGGTCGAGACGTGGGTCGACACGGGCACCGAGGTGAGCGCCTACTACGACCCGATGCTCGCGAAGGTGATCACCCGCGGACACCGACGCACAGCGGCGTTCGCCGCCCTCGCGGAAGCGCTCGCAGACACACACATCTACGGGGTCCAGACCAACCTGCCCCAGCTGCGGCGGATCTGCGCCGCCGACACCGTGCTCGGCGCCGAGCACACCACACAGTCGCTGGCCGATCTGCGGCCCACCGGCCGCCGGGTCGACGTGCTCCGCGCCGGGACGATGACCACCGTGCAGGACCATCCCGGCCGAATCGGACTGTGGGAGGTCGGAATTCCGCCGTCGGGACCGATGGACGACCTGTCCTTCCAGTTGGTCAACACCGCGGTCGGCAATCCAGTCGGCGCACCGGGGCTCGAATGCACCCTGCAGGGGCCGAGCCTCGTGCTCTCGGACGCCACGGTGATCTGTGTGGGCGGCGCCGACGCCCCGGTCACGCTCGACGGCGAACCGATCGCCCTGTGGGAACCGGTGGAAGCGCCGGCCGGGTCCGTACTCGACGTCGGCACCCCGGCGGACACGGGCCTGCGCACGTACGTCGCGTTCCGCGGCGGCATCGATGCTCCGCTGTACCACGGCAGCGCATCCACGTTCACGCTGGGCGGGTTCGGCGGCATCACCGGCAAGGCCGTCGCCACCGGTGACGTGCTGGGACTCTTCGACGACTCGCTGTTCGAGAACACCACGGGACTCGGTGCGCCGCAACTCGTCCCCGTGACTTCGCGTCCCGAGTTCACGCACGAGTGGCATCTCGCCGTCACCGAGGGACCGCAGCCGGCTCCCACCTACTTCACCGACTCCGACATGACGCAGTTCTACGACACCACCTGGAAGGTCCAGACGCACGCCAACCGCACCGGACTGCGGCTCGACGGCCCCAAGCCGGTCTGGTCCCGGACCGACGGCGGCGACGCCGGGCTGCATCCGTCGAACCTGCACGACAACCCGTACAGCGTCGGCGCCCTCAACGTCTCCGGCGACACCCCGATTCTGCTCGGACCCGACGGCCCGAGCCTCGGCGGCTTCGCCTGCCCCCTCACCGTGGTCAAGGCCCACCGGTGGAAACTCGGGCAGATCCGCCCCGGTGACCGGGTACGCTTCCTCCCGGTCTCCGACAACGGCGCGCACTCGCTGCGGGCGTCGGATTCGTCTCGACGACTGGATGTTCCGCCCGCGGCCACCCGGTCGACGGTGTCCGACGGCGGGGTCCTCCGCCGGATCGCGCCCGTACTGGACCGACCGGAGGTCGTGTACCTCCGCGGTGGCGACGACAACATCCTCGTCGAATACGGCGACCGGGAACTCGACCTCGGGCTCCGCATGCGCGTCCACGCACTGTCGGAAGCGCTGGTCCGACGCCGCGTTCCCGGCATCATCGACATCACTCCGGGGGTGCGCTCCCTGCACCTGCACTTCGATGCCGACGAACTTCCGGCCGGCCGGTTGCTGGACATCCTCCAGGACATCGAGGAACTGCTGCCCGCGACGCACGATCTGGTGGTCCCTAGCCGCACCGTCCGGTTGCCGCTGTCGTTCGACGACCCGTCCATCGCGGAGGCCATCGACCGCTACCGCAGCGGTGTCCGCGCCGACGCGCCGTGGCTGCCGTCGAACACCGAGTTCATCCGGCGCATCAACGGATTGGACAGCGTCGACGACGTCCGGAACGCCGTGTTCGACGCCGAATACCTGGTCCTCGGGCTCGGCGACGTCTACCTCGGCGCGCCCCTGGCCGTGCCGCTCGACCCGCGGCACCGTCTGGTTACCACCAAATACAACCCGGCACGCACCTGGACGCCGTCCGACGCCGTCGGGATCGGCGGCAAGTACCTGTGCGTCTACGGCATGGAGTCGCCGGGCGGGTATCAGCTGATCGGCCGCACCGTCCCGATCTGGTCCGGGTACCGGCAGCACCGCCCGTTCGACGAGGGCACACCCTGGATGTTCCGGTTCTTCGACCGCATCGTGTGGGAACCCGTCACCCCGGAGCAGCTGCGCGAATACCGCGAGCAGGCGGTCGCGGGGCGGTTCGACGCGGAGATCTCCGACGGCACGTTCGCGTTCGCCAACCACCTGAAGTTCCTGCGGAACAACGCCGAATCCATCGCCGAGTTCGACTCCCGGCAGTCCGCGGCTTTCGAGGCCGAGAAGTCGGCGTGGCATGCGTCGGGCGAATTCGACCGCGTCGAACAGGCACCCACCCCCGAACCGCCCGCGCGGGGCGAACTTCCACCCGGAGCCGTCGTCGTCGAGGCCCCCATGGTCGGGAGCGTGTGGCGCGTCGAAGTCGAAGCCGGGCAACGCATCGAACCGGGCCAGAACGCCGTGGTCCTCGAGGCGATGAAGCTCGAGATGCCGGTCGCGTTCCCGTCCTCCGGAACGGTCCTCGAAGTCCTCGTGTCACCGGGCGCGATCGTCGAACCGGGCACCCCTCTCGTCGTGATTGGAGCAGAAAACTGATGACTGTCGATGCCGTGAACCGCGGACAGACCACTCTCTCCCCCACCGCCCGCGTCGAGGACGCCTTCCGGCGGATCGCCGAGGTGGACCGCCCGGAGGTGTGGATCACCCTGCGGCCCGCCGAGGACGTGCACGCGGATGCCGTTGCCGTGCAGGCCCGTCTCGACGCCGGCGAGCACCTCCCCCTGGCCGGCAAGGTCGTGGCGGTCAAGGACAACATCGACGTCGCGGGACTGCCGACGTCGGCCGCATGCCCCGAGTTCGCCTACCTCCCCGACGTCACCGCGAGCGCTGTGCGCCGCCTGGTCGAACAGGGCGCCGTCGTGCTGGGGAAGACGAACCTCGACCAGTTCGCGACCGGGCTTGTCGGGACACGCAGTCCGTACGGCGCCGTCCGGTGCTCGTGGGATCCCGAACGGGTGTCGGGCGGATCCAGTTCGGGTTCCGCCGTCGCCGTCGCCCTCGGCATCGCCGACATCGGAATCGGCACCGACACAGCCGGATCCGGCCGGGTTCCGGCCGCGTTCAACGGTCTCGTCGGCATCAAGGCGACGCTCGGCGTCATCCCCGCAGACGGTGTGGTTCCCGCCTGCGTCGACTACGACTGCGTCACCGTCTTCGCCACCGAACTCGACACGGCGGTGACCGCCGCCCGCATCATGTCGGGCCCGGTGAGCGCGGACCCGCGGAGCCGCGCGTGGCCGTCCGATGTCCGCCTGGCGGCGCCCGCGCAGCCGAGGGTCGCGATTCCCGCGGAAGAGAATCTCGTCCTGCTGACACCGGAGTACCGCGCGGCATTCGTCGCCACGGTGGCGTCGTTGACGGACCGGGGTTTCTCCGTCGAGGCGGTCGACATCTCCCCGCTCCTCGACGCCGCCCGCCTGCTGTACGACGGCGCCGTCGTCGCCGAGCGGTACACCGCTGTCGGGAAGTTCCTCGACACCGCACCGGCGGGCGCCGATCCCGTGGTCACGGCCATCGTCGAGTCGGCGAGGAAGCCGGCGGGCCACGAGTTCGCCGCCGACCTCGACACGCTCACCCGCGTCAAGGCGCAGACGCGGGACCTGATGGCCGGCTTCGACGGCCTCCTGCTGCCCACCACCACCGAACACCCGACCATCGCTGCCGTGCAAGCCGATCCGATCGACATCAACCGGCGGATGGGCACATACACGAACTTCTGCAACCTGCTCGACATGGCGGCCGTCGCGGTCCCGGGCGCCCCGACCGCCACCGGCGCACCGTTCGGTGTCATGTTCGTGGTGCCGGCGTTCGCCGACCAGGTGGCCGTGGACCTCGCCGCCCGGCTCGTCGGCGTGCCCGCGCCCGCCCTCGTCGAGGACGGTGTCGAACTGGCCGTGTTCGGAGCCCACCTGCGCGGGCAGCCCCTGCATTTCCAGCTCGAGGACATCGGCGCACGATTCGTCGACACCGTCACCACCACCGACGCGTACCGGCTCACCGCGCTTGCCACGACACCGCCGAAACCCGGCCTCGTCCGCCGCGGTCCCGGCCTGGGATCCGAGATCGTCGGCGAACTGTTCCGGGTGTCACCCGCAGGCCTGGGCAGCTTCCTGTCCGCTCTGCCCGCCCCGATGGCGCTGACGAGCGTCGAATTGTCCGACGACCGCGCCGTGGTCGGCTTCAGCTGCACCCACGACGCGGTCGACGGAGCCACCGACATCACCGAATTCGGCAGTTGGGTTGCCTACCTTGCCGCTTCGCGGCCTGTGAGTACTTCTTAACCGCGGGCGGTTAACAAGTACTCACGGGGCGAGGGCGGTGGCGGCCGGGGTCGAGTTGCGGCCGATCAGCCGCTGCAGGTCACCGCTCTGGGTGTCGAGGGCGCCGACTGCGACTCCCGCATCGGAGTCGGCGAGCATGCTCGCGATCGGTGCGGGCAGGCCGGCGCCCTCGAGCACCGCGGCGTACTCGGCCTGCGGAAGGTCCTTGTACGACACCGGCTTTCCGAGGACGGAGGAGACGACCTCCGCCAGTTCGCTGTACGTCAGGCGCTCGCCGCCACCGAGCTCGTACACCTTGCCTGCCTGCCCGTCGGCGAGCAGGACCGTGGCGGCGGCCTCGGCGTAGTCCTTGCGGGCAGCCGCGGCGACGACACCCGTTCCGGCACTGCCGAACAGCGCACCGGTCTCCGCCGCAGCGGGAATGCTGCCGAGGTAGTTCTCCCAGTACCAGCCGTTGCGGAGCAGCGCGAAGTCGATTCCGGACTGCGTCAGGCGGTCCTCCGTGGCGCGGTGTTCCACGGCCAGTCCGATCGGGCTGTTCTGTGCGTCGAGGACGCTGGTGTAGGCGACGAAGCCGACGCCGGCGGTCTTCGCGGCGTCGATCACGTTGGTGTGCTGGGCAACCCGCTGACCGACCTCGCTGCCGGAGACGAGCAGCAGCTTGTCGACGCCGGCGAAGGCGGTCTCGAGCGCGGCGCGATCGCTGTAGTCCGCCTGCCTGATCTCTACGCCCCTGTCGGCGAGATCTGCGGCCTTGGCGGGGGTACGGACCACGGCGACGATGTCGCCCGCGGGTACGCCCTTGTCTAGCAGTGCCTCGACGACGAGTCGACCGAGGTGTCCGGTTGCTCCTGTGACGGCAATGGTCATGACGAACTCCTAGCGCGTAGTGGTGCGAGTTGACTATCCAAGCTCACTTTCCATCATGCACTAATTTTTAGTAAGTGCAAATGTTCCCGTAAGCACTTCCCGCATGTGGGGTAGACTGGACGTATGTTCGAGCCCGCGCACCCAGCACAGGAAAGTGAAGACCGCACCCTCGAAGCCGACGTCTTCGCACGCGACTGCGCGTCGCGCGAAACGCTGCAAACCGTCACCGGCCGCTGGGGTGTGCTCGCGCTCGCGGCGCTGACTGAGGGCAGCTACCGGTTCAGCGCACTCCGTCGACGCGTCGACGGCGTCAGCGAACGCATGCTGTCGCAGACGTTGCAGGCCCTCGAACGAGACGGCCTCGTGGTCCGCGAAGTGCTCGAAGCCATTCCACCGAAGGTCGAATACAGCCTCACGCCGCTCGGCGCCGAGGTCGGTTCACGTCTCATCGGCCTGATCGAGCTTGTCGAAGCGCGCGTACCCGACGTCCGGGCAGCGCAGGAGAAGTACGACGCCGCTCGCGGCGTCAGCTGAGTTCGTCGAAGTCGGTGTCCTCGTCGACGATGTGGACCGCGGCCTCCTCGGCCGACGCCGCTCCCCCGTCGATGCCGATGTCGGACGCCACGAGGTCCTTCTCCTCGTCCTCGCCCACACCCTCGTCCTCTGCGACGAGCCGGCCCGACCGCAGCCGCCCGACCTCGTTGTCGTCGAGGATCTCCGCATTGTCGTCTTCCAGAGCCGGGTCCGGCTCCTCCTCCGCGAGCCGCTGATCGAGGGTCTCACCCTCGCGCTGCTCGGCGGCCGTCGTCCCATACGCGTCGAGCCCGAGCGGCCTCTCCGGAGGCGAATAGCCCTCGTCGAGAACGTCGTCCACACCTCTGTCGACCAACGTGTCCTCCGGCTGCAACTGGTCCTCTTCGTCCAGGCTGTACTCGCCCTCGGATCCTTCTGGCGTGCTGTCCGGCATGGTCATCTTCCCCACGATGCCATCGCAGCGGGCAGTTCGCCATCGGATCGCGGAAGCAACTCGGTCAGAAACGCGAAGGGCCCGCACAGAGACTGTGCGGGCCCTCTCGGTGTTCGGGTCAGAAGTTGATCATGTGCCCGGCGAGACCGTGGATGGCCTCCTGCAGGGCTTCGCTGAGCGTCGGGTGCGTGTGCACGTTGCGGGCCAGCTCGTTGACGGTGAGGTCCCACTTCTGTGCGAGGGTCAGCTCGGGCAGCAGCTCGGAGACGTCCGGGCCGATGAGGTGTCCGCCGAGCAGTTCGCCGTACTTCTTGTCGGCGATCAGCTTGACGAAACCGGTCGGGTCACCGAGGCCGTGTGCCTTGCCGTTGGCGGTGAACGGGAACGTCGCGACCTTCACGTCGTACCCCTCGTCCTTGGCCTGCTGCTCGGTCAGACCGAAGCTCGCGACCTGCGGCTGGCAGAACGTGGCCCGCGGCATCATCCGGTAGTCCTCGATCGGCAGCGTCTCGACGCCGGCGATCGTCTCGGCGGCCACGACGCCCTGCGCCTCGGCGACGTGCGCCAGCTGCAGCTTCATCGTCACGTCACCGATGGCGTAGATGTGCGGCACCGACGTCTGCATCGTGTCGGTGATGCCGATCGCACCACGATCGAGCTGCACGCCGGTCTTCTCGAGGCCGAAGCCCTCGACGCGGGGCGCGAATCCGACCGACTGCATCACCTTGTCGACCACGACGGTCTCGATGTCGCCGGACTTGTTGTTCTTGATCGAGACGGTGACCTTGCTGCCGTCGTCGTCGATGCTCTGGACGGCGGCACCGGTCTTGATCGTGACGCCGAGCTTCTTGTACTGCTTCTCGATCTCCTTGGAGACGTCCGCGTCCTCGTTGGGCAGCGCACGGTCGAGGAACTCGACGATCGTGACGTCCACTCCGTAGTTCTTCAGGACGTACCCGAACTCCATGCCGATCGCGCCGGCACCGACGATGAGGATCGACTCCGGGAGATCGCGGGTGAGGATCTGCTCCTCGTAGGTGACCACGTTCTCGCTGAGCGAGGTGCCCGGCAGCAGCTTGGTGGTGGAACCGGTGGCGATGATGGCGTTGTCGAACGTCACCGTCTCCGTCCCGCCCTTGGACAGCTCGACCGAGAGGGTGTTGGCGTCGGTGAACGACCCCTTGCCGTCGTACTCGGTGATCTTGTTCTTCTTCATCAAGAAGTGAACGCCCTTGACACGCCCGTCCGCGACCTTGCGGCTGCGGTCGTAGGCGGCGCCGAAATCGAAGGACGCCTCTCCCGAGATGCCGAACGTCTTGGCCTCTTTTGTGAAGAGATGCGCAAGTTCGGCATTGCGGAGAAGTGCCTTGGAGGGGATGCAGCCGACGTTCAGGCACACACCGCCCCAGTACTTCTGCTCGATGATGGCGGTGCTCAATCCCAGCTGTGCCGCGCGGATAGCAGCGACGTACCCACCGGGACCGGCTCCGAGGACAACGACGTCATAGTGTGAGGTCACGGTTGTTCAGGGTAGTCCCGTCCGGAAACGCTGTCTCCACGCGGTCGTATTACCCGCGAGTAGCCTCATCCGTCACACCTTTGCCGCCGCGACCAGGCACGACATCGCCTGCAAGAATGGCGCCATGACGGATCCCTTCCTCTGGCTCGAAGATGTCACCGCGGAACGGTCACTCGACTGGGTGCGCGAGCGCAACGCCCGCACGCTCGCCGAGTACACCGAGAACGCCGAGTTCTCCGCGCTCGAGAGCCGGATCCTGGACGTGCTCGACACGGACGACCGGATCCCCTACGCCGGCATGCGCGGCGAGTACCTGTACAACTTCTGGCGCGACGGCGACCACAAGCGCGGCATCTGGCGGCGCACCACGCTCGAGCAGTACCGCACGGAGAACCCCGAGTGGGACGTCCTGCTCGACGTCGACGCCCTCGCCGAACGGGAGGGCGAGAACTGGGTGTGGGCCGGGGCCAGCGTGCTGCGACCCGAGCAGTCACGCGCCCTGCTGTCGTTCTCTCGTGGTGGAGCCGACGCGTCCGTGGTGCGTGAGTTCGACATCGAGAAGCGCGAATTCGTCGGCGGTGACCACGCATTCGACGTCCCCGAGGCGAAGACCAGCATCAGCTGGATCGACACGGACACCGTGTACGTCGGGACCGACTTCGGCGAAGGGTCGATGACCGACTCCGGCTACCCGAGAATCGCGAAACGCTGGCATCGCGGCACCCCGCTCACCGAGGCGGTCACCGTCTTCGAGGGCGAGACCACCGACGTGTCCGTCGGCGCCTCCTACGACGACACCCCCGGATACGAACGGCACTTCGTCGGCCGGTCCATGGACTTCTACAATTCCGAGCGCTACCAGCTGCTCCCGGACGGCTCGAAGATCCGGATCGACACCCCCGACGACGCGGGCTCGTCCGTGTACCGCGACTGGTTGACCATCCGTCCGCGCACCGACTGGGACGTGGACGGCACCGTCTACCCGGCCGGGTCGCTGCTCGCCGCGAACTACGCCGACTTCCTCGCCGGGTCACGCGAGCTGACGCCACTGTTCACCCCGGACGAGCACACATCACTCGAGCAGGGAACGTGGACCCGGAACCACCTCCTTCTCGTGCGACTGTCGGACGTGCAGACCAAGCTGTCGGTGCTCACGCCGAACGACACCGGGTGGGAGGAGAAGCCTCTCGACGGCGTACCGGAACTCACGGCGAGCGGAATCATCAGCACCGATCCCCGCACCAGCGACAGCTTCTTCGTCAACTCCAGCGGATTCACGACGCCGGCGACGCTGCTGTACGGCACGGTCGGCGGACCGCTCGAACCCGTCAAGCAGGCGCCGTCGTTCTTCGACGCGGACGGCATGTCCGTGGCGCAGCACTTCGCGGTGTCCGACGACGGAACCGAGATCCCCTACTTCGTGGTGCGCCGCGACGACGTCACCGGCCCCTGCCCCACCATGCTGTACGGATACGGCGGCTTCGAGAACTCGATGGTCCCGGGGTACAGCGGTTCGGTCGGGTTCGCGTGGCTCGAGCGCGGCGGCGCGTACGTGGTGGCGAACATCCGCGGCGGCGGCGAGTACGGCCCGTCGTGGCACACCCAGGCGGTGCGGGAAGGTCGCCACAAGGCGTTCGAGGACTTCGCCGCGGTCGCCCGCGACCTCGTGAACCGGGGCATCACGACGTCGAAGCAGCTCGGGATCCAGGGCGGCAGCAACGGCGGACTCCTCATGGGCGTCATGCTCACCCGCTACCCGGAACTGTTCGGGGCGATCGTCTGCCAGGTGCCGCTCCTCGACATGAAGCGGTACCACCTGCTGCTCGCCGGGGCGTCGTGGATGGCCGAGTACGGCGATCCGGACAACCCGGACGACTGGAAGTTCATCAGCGAGTACTCGCCGTATCAGAACACCGACGCGACCGCGGACTACCCGCCGATCCTCGTCACCACGTCCACCCGCGACGATCGCGTCCACCCGGGCCACGCCCGCAAGATGACGGCACTGCTCGAGGAGCAGGGCCACGACGTCTGGTACTACGAGAACATCGAGGGCGGGCACGGCGGGGCCGCGGACAACGCGCAGGCCGCATTCAAATCGGCGCTCACGTTCACGTTCCTGTGGGAGCAGCTCACACAAGTACTCACGGGTCAGGTGTGGTCGTGGATCCACTCGACGATCCGGTCGACGGTGCCGGCCGGGTCGCGGATCCACCCGTTGTGCCCCAGCGGCTGCGGCTGGTGCCACAGCGTGACATCGGCGTTCGGGAGCTTCGCGAGGAGGTTCCTCGCCGAGGATTCCGGCGCCAGATCGTCACCCTCGACGGTCACCGACAGCACCGGCAGTTTCAGCCGGGCGATGCGTTCCTCGTAGTCGATGTCGGCGCCGTCGGGTTCGATCCTGCCGGTGCGGGCGAATCGCGACCAATCGGTGATCAGCGCCTTGGACTGCCGCCCGAATCCTCCGATGTCGAGTTTGTCGCCGGGCCAGAACCCCGCAAGGTTGGCCGTCATCGACATCGCCGCGGCGCCCACCAGCATCCGCGGGGCATGGATGCCGGGGAACCCCCGGTGATACGGCGACCCGGACGCGACGAGCACGATCCCGCCGAGCCGGCCGCGGATCCGGGCCGCGTACATCACACCGAGCTGACCCCCCATGCTGTGTCCGAGCAGGAAGGGCGTGGCGGCGGGAAAGCGCTCCCGCACCACTTCGAAGATCGCGGGAAAGTCGAGGGCCACCAGTTCGTGGTAGCCGTACGTGCTGGCGCTGCTCGGGCGGGGGCGACTGTCGCCCTGGCCGCGGAGCTCGCCGATTGCCGCGTTGAACCCCCGGGACACGAGTTCCTCGGCGAAAGGTTCGTAGTAGCCGGCGGGAATTCCCAGGCCGGGAAACACCACGATGACGGGGGCCTCGTCCGGGCCGGGAAACAGGCGAACCGGAGTGGTGGTTCCGTCGGGCATCTGGATCGGTACTGTCTCCACTTCGTCAGACTAGACGGCTCGACCCCCGCATATCCGGGATCTGCGGGGGTCGAGTCTCATCCGAGACCGGTGACTACAGGCCGATCGACGCAGCGAGCATCGGCCACGACTTGTGCAGGTCTTCTTCCCAGTACGACCACGAATGCGTGCCGACGGGCCGGAAGTCGAACGTTGCGGGAATCTGCAGTTCGTTCAGCTTGTCCGCGAGCGCGTGGGTGCACTGGTTGGTGGCCGCCTCGATGGCGCCGCCGAGGAGGATCTGGTTGGCGAGCGTTCCGACGTCGCCGTTGATCCCCGGCCCGTTCAGCTGGTCGCCGGGCCCGGGCAGTCCGGATCCGTTGCTGACGTAGACGTCGAGTCCGCGCAGCTTCTCCGCGTTGATGTACGGGTCGTTGGCCGTCCAGCCGGGGCCGTCTTCCGGTCCCCACATGTTGGAGGTGTCGCCGCCGCCGCGGCCCTCGACGACCAGCCGCACGTACGTGCGGCCGGGGTCCGTGCTGGTCATCGCGCAGCCGCTGTAGGCGCCGACGCTCTCGTACAGGCCGGGAGCCGACTGCGCCAGGCTCAGCACCGAACTACCCGCCATCGAGATGCCGGCGATCGAGTTGACGCCGTTGGTGCCGAGCGCGGAATCGACGATCGGCGGAAGTTCCTGCGTGAGGAACGTCGTCCACTTGTTGTTGCCCAGTTCCGGGTCGGTCTGCTCCCAGTCCGTGTAGTAACTGAACGCGCCCTCCATGGGCGTGACCACGTTGACGTTCTTGTCGGCGAAGAAGTCGACGACATCGGTCCTGGCCTGCCACGTGGCGGAGTCCTCGCCGCCGCCCGCCCCGTTGAGCAGGTACAGCGTCGGCCTCGGTTCGCTGGTGTCCGCGGGGGTGATGACCCGCAGTGGAATCTCCCGGTCCATGGAGGCCGAGTACACCTGCATGGTCAACTGCCGGTCGTCGATCTCGTCGGTGCTCACCAGATGGGAGCCACCGTCCGCGACAGCGGCGTCTCCAGTCGGATCGGCGGAAGCGGACGCCTGGACTCCGAGGCACGGAATCGCCGCCGTCAGGGCGACCGCGAGCGCAAACCGCACCCCGTACCTACCCGCTGCAGTGCGGTTGACCATCGTTCTCCTTCGCTGCGACGTCACCTGCCCGACTCCGAAGAGGCGAGAGCTGGAGCCCACATGATGTCATGTGGACTCCAGCTCTCGTCGAGAAGTGGGGTCGAAACGGGGGTGTCCCTATTCCGCGACGGACCCGATGAAGTCGATCAGTGTGGTGAGCGCTTCGAGCAGAGTCAGAAAGCTGTCGGACATAGTATTACTCCTTTTCGACGCAGTGGATTTCGAACTTCCCCCCGCGATCAGGGGCTCCGTCATTTGTACCCGAGTTTTCTCCTCGAATAAGCACAAAGTGGTAAACATTTGCGATCGTTGACTTAACGACGAACCCGCCAATGAGTACTGGCTACTTCTCAATTATCGTCAAAACATGCACCTCTAGCAGGGCATATATGGTCAACACGACCTCCGGATCCACGTTCTCGTAATCGAAGAGTGACAGAACATACCTCGTTGCATTGTTTCCGGACTTTTTCTTGTCATTGCCCTTGAAACACTCGCGCGAGAAAGAGGCGTCGACGAATTCGAACACCTCTTCTTTCGCCCCGGTGAACGCATCCGATTCGTCTCGAAATTCATTATTATTTGGCAAAAGTTTTCATTCTTACACCGAATCGACCCGAAGTGTGGGATATCGAGTTCTTCGGCGCGGCGAGGACACGGAGAACGATCGACCCCGAGACACGAACGTCGGGCGGCGTGGAGCGGGCACTCAGGGTGAAAGACCAGGGTCGAGATCGGGGTACATCCCGATGTGCCGGCAGGCCCCGCCGAACAGAATGGAAGCATGACATTCGACAGCAACACTCCCCGCCAGTTCACCCGTTCCGACAACCAGAAGATGCTCGCAGGCGTCTGCGGCGGCATCGCCGAATACTTCTCGGTGGACGTCAACCTCGTCCGGCTGCTCACCGTGGTCGCCACGCTGGTCACCGGCGGCACCGCGGCCCTCGTCTACCTCGCCGCCTGGATGCTGATGCCGGCCGGACACTGACGCAGGCGACGGCACCGAAAAGCACTGTGGCCGTGGAACGAATCCACGGCCACTGCCGACACGAGATCTACCGACGCGCCGGGGTCACAGAGAGCCTGTGACGAGGGCCGGAATGATCGCCAGGATGAGCTGAGTGAACTGGCTGATCGCTTCCCAGCCGTTGGTGATGCTTCCCATTCTTCCTCCATCTTCATGGACGCACAGTGCGCCGCTTTCGGTGACGAACTACCCCGGCAGCGCCGAGGGGTGACCTGATCAGCTGAAGAACGTGGCGCTTTGCGCGAGCAGATCGAAGACGAAAGTGATGATGTCGGTCAGGGTCGTGCTTCCCATGAATCCTCCTGTTACCTGGTGCGCAGCAACGGAATTCAGTCTCCGTCACCGTCCCTCACATTAAAGCATCAACCTCTGCGAGAACGTGACTGTTTCGAAAACTATTCTTCTGCAACAACTCTCGAGCAATCCGGGGTGGGACGGAGACGGGCAGCGTGAGGCCGGCCCTCCCCGAAGCGAGTGCCGGGTTCACCGCTATGCTGCAGCAGAACAGGATTCACATGATCTGAGCGAATACTCCCTTTACCACCCCATGGCGGTGGCAAGCATCGGCCACGACTCGTGCAGGTCGTCTTCCCAGTAGCCCCACGAATGCGTCCCCGAGGGCCGGAAGTCGAACGTCGCGTCGATGCCGAGCTCGTCGAATCGTGACGCCAGTCGGTGAGTGCAGCTGTCGACCGCCGCCTCGATGATCCCGCCGACGATCACCTGGTTGGCCAGCACTGACGGATCGCCGTCGACCGACCTGGCGGTCAGAGTGTCGTGCTCCCCGGGAAGTCCCGTGGACGAGGAGATGAACATGGCTGTGCCACGAAGCTTCTCGGCGTTGACCAACGGGTCGTTCGCGACCCAGCCGGGGCCACCCAGCGGTCCCCACATGTTTTCCGAGTCGGCTCCGCCGCGACTCTCGACCACGGTCCGGACGTAGAACTGCCCGGCGTCGGTGCTCGTTTCGGCGCATCCGCTGTAGGCGCCGATGCCCCGATACAGCGACGGGGCCGCGATCGCGAGGCTCAGTACCGACGTGCCCGCCATGGAGATGCCCGCGATGGCGTTGACTCCCGACGTCCCGAACTCCGCATCGATGATCGGTGGCAACTCCTGAGTGAGGAACGTCGTCCACTTGTTGCGTCCGAGTTCGGGGTCGTCGCGTTGCCAGTCCGTGTAGTAACTGAAGGCGCCGGCGAGCGGCGTCACGACGTTCACGTTCTTGTCGGCGAAGAACGACTCGACGTCGGCCTGGTGTTGCCACGTCGCCTCGTCCTCACCGCCCCCGGCGCCGTTGAGGAGATACAGCGTGGGGCGCGGGACGCTGGTGTCCGCGGGTGTCTGCACCGCCACCGGAACGACCCGGTCCATCGACGGGGAATAGACGTGCACCGTCACGGTCTCGGGTTCGGGTTCGGGTCCGGCCGACGCCTCCGGTGGACCGGCCGTCAACGGCAGCGCCGACAGCGCGACCAGCGCCGTCCAGCGTGCGTAACGCCGCGTTTGCCCACAACGCATTCGTCTCGTCCTCTTCTGTCGTACCCACGCCGCAGCGAACCGAAAAGTCGTTCGGGAGGGTTGCTAAAGGTCCTTTTTACCCGAATTTCCGCGGCCCGAGACCGAAATGCGAAAAACAGTTGAACAACCGACCAGTTCATGAGAAAGGGCAGGTCACAGACAAGAAAGAGCCCGGGACACCAGATGGTGTCCCGGGCTCTTCGAGCACTTCGTGCCCGTGAGTGGTGGGCGAGTCCGAGGCCTCCTCAACCACTCACAGGAGGCGTAGCCGCCTTTAGAAGTCCATACCGCCCATGCCGCCGGTCGGGTCGCCCACGGGCGCTCCGGCCTTCTCCGGCTTGTCGGCGACGACGGCCTCGGTGGTCAGGAACAGAGCCGCGATGGACGCTGCGTTCTGCAGCGCGGAGCGGGTGACCTTGACCGGGTCGTTGATGCCGGCTTCGAGCAGGTCGCCGTACTCGTTGGTCGAGGCGTTGAGGCCGTGACCTGCAGGCAGGTTGCGAACCTTCTCGGCAACGACGCCGGGCTCGAGGCCCGCGTTGAAGGCGATCTGCTTCAGCGGTGCTTCGAGGGCGACGCGAACGATGTTCGCACCGGTGGCCTCGTCACCTTCGAGCTTCAGGTCGTCGAGCGCGGGAGCCGACTGCAGCAGAGCCACGCCACCACCGGCGACGATGCCCTCTTCGACGGCAGCCTTGGCGTTACGCACGGCATCTTCGATGCGGTGCTTGCGCTCCTTGAGCTCCACCTCGGTGGCAGCGCCGGCCTTGATGACTGCAACGCCACCGGCCAGCTTGGCCAGGCGCTCCTGCAGCTTCTCGCGGTCGTAGTCGGAGTCGCTGTTCTCGATCTCGGCACGGATCTGCGACACGCGACCGGCGATGGCCTCGGGGTCTCCCGCGCCTTCGACGATGGTGGTCTCGTCCTTGGTGATGACGACCTTGCGTGCCTGGCCGAGCAGCTCGAGTCCGGCGGTCTCCAGGGAGAGGCCGACCTCTTCGCTGATGACCTCGCCACCGGTGAGGATGGCGATGTCGGCGAGCTGAGCCTTGCGACGGTCACCGAAGCCGGGAGCCTTGACGGCCACGGACTTGAAGGTGCCACGGATCTTGTTGACCACCAGGGTGGACAGGGCTTCGCCCTCGACGTCCTCGGCGATGATGACCAACGGCTTGCCGGACTGGATGACCTTCTCCAGCAGCGGCAGCAGGTCCTTGACCGTGGAGATCTTGGAGCTCACGAGCAGGATGTACGCGTCCTCGAGGACGGCTTCCTGACGCTCCGGGTCGGTGGCGAAGTACGCCGAGATGTAGCCCTTGTCGAAGCGCATGCCCTCGGTGAGCTCGAGCTGCAGGCCGAAGGTGTTGGACTCCTCGACCGTGATGACGCCTTCCTTGCCGACCTTGTCCATGGCCTCGGCGATGAGCTCACCGATGGACGGGTCGCCTGCGGAGATACCAGCGGTAGCAGCGATCTGCTCCTTGGTGTCGATCTCCTTGGCGGTCTCGAGCAGACGCACGGTGACGGCCTCGACGGCCTTCTCGATGCCGCGCTTCAGACCCAGCGGGTTGGCGCCGGCAGCGACGTTGCGGAGACCCTCACGGACGAGAGCCTGGGCGAGAACGGTAGCGGTGGTGGTTCCGTCGCCGGCGACGTCGTCCGTCTTCTTGGCGACCTCCTTGACCAGCTCGGCACCGATCTTCTCGTAGGGGTCCTCCAGCTCGATCTCCTTGGCGATGGAAACACCATCGTTGGTGATCGTGGGGGCGCCCCACTTCTTCTCGAGCACGACGTTGCGACCCTTGGGGCCCAACGTCACCTTGACTGCGTCGGCGAGGGCGTTGAGTCCCCGCTCGAGGCCGCGACGGGCCTCTTCGTCGAACGCGATGATCTTGGCCATTGCGAAGTGATCCTCCGGATTGGGGGTGACACACAAGGCGACCGCTAGTCGGGTCGCCTCATTTACGCCTTCGGCCGAGTTCGGTGCCCGCGACGGACGACCAGGGGTGTCTTTGGTTCCCGGTCTCACCGTCCCGACCTGGCACTCACGCGTCGTGAGTGCCAAGTGCATTTTTAGCACTCGGACAGGGTGAGTGCAAGGTCGGGACGGAACCGGTGCGCCGGGCGATCAGCGCATCGCACAGACCTGACCGGTGTTCACGTTGAACGCGAGGGACAGGGCACCGACGCAGTCGACGCCGTTCGCGTCGGCAGTCGCACCCGAACCCCACCCGGCGATCGCGACGGTGGTGGTGCCGTCGGCCGCACCGGAACGGGCGATGCCGCCGCCGAGCGCGAGCGCGTACGCCTGACCCGAGCCGGTCGACGCACCGAGCGACGTTCCGTATCCGTTGGCGTACGTGGTGGCGCCGCTGTGTCCGTTGGCGACACTCACCGCGGTGCCGCTGTCCGCGGCCATCGCGTGGGCGACGCCGGCGTCGGTCGCCTTGGCACCGCAGCTCGCGGTGTCCGACACCTGGACGTCGTTCGCCGACGGCGGGGAGACACAGTTGACGGGGGCGGCACCGGCGACGCCTGCGCCGGCCACCGAGATTCCCGCCGCGACGCCCAGACCCACGGCCATCGCCGCTCCCACACGTGCCAGCCGTCGGCCGAACAGAGTCGAGATACGAGTACGAGATGCCGAGGCGGTCGAGGTGACGGGTGTGGAGACAGCGAGCATGGAAGCTCCTTCTGGGAACGTCGAATTGGAGGATTCGCCGCGAGAGTACCCGCTCGCGGGCGGTTAGTCCCGGACCGCGGTCAGGCGAGTTCGTCGAGGAGCTTCGGCAGCTGCGCGACCGAGTCGACGACGTGGTCCGGTCGCTGCGGGGCGAGGTCCAGAACCGACTGGCGGAACTTGCCCGTCCGCACCAGAACGCCGGTCAGTCCCACCCGCTGCGCGGCCAGGACGTCATTCGTCAGATCGTCACCGACCATCACTGTCGCGTCCGGTTCCGTGCCCATCAGATCGGTGGCGGTGAGGAACGCCGCGAGCGACGGCTTGCCCACCGAGACGACGTTGGTCCCCGCGACCTCCTCCATACCCGGGAGGTAGGTGCCTGTGTCGATGCGCAGCCCGTCGTGGGTGGCCCATGTGGTGGCCCGGTGCATCGCGACGACGGGGACGCCATCGAGCATCAACTCCACCACGCGGCTGAGTGCGTCGTGAGTGAATTCCGGCCCGGCGCCGCCGAGGATCACCACGTCGGGATCGTCGTCGTCCAGTTCGATCCCGGACAGATCTGCTGTGATGTCGCCGCTGTTGAGGACCCAGGCCCGCGACCCGGGGTAGGTCGACCGGACGTACTCCGCGGTGAGCCGGGCCGCCGTGACGATCTCGCCGGAGTCGGCCTCGATGCCCGCCGACCGCAGGGCGTCGGCGATCTCGTCGCACGTCCGGGACGTCGTGTTGGTGAGGTAGGCACACGCGAGTCCGCGCTCGCGCACCTCCCGCACCGCGGCGGCGGCACCGTCGATCGGATGCCACGAAGTAACCAGCACCCCGTCGATATCGAGCAGGACACCCTCGACCCCAGCCATGACAGGAGCCTATCCGCGCGGCTCGGACGGTGTCGTGTCACTGCCGAGCCCGGCAGACGAGGACGGGACAGGGTGCGTGGTGCACCAGATTCTGGCTGACGGATCCGAGCAGGGCACCCAGCACCTTGCCGCGGCCGTGGCTTCCGACCACCAGCAGTTGCGCCGTCGTCGCGTGCCGCAGGAGGACGTCGGCGGACACCCCCTGTGTCGTCATCTCGTTCACCGGCACGTCCGGGTACTCGTCCCGGATGCCGGCGAGGCATTCGGACACGACGGCCTTCTCCCCTTCCTCGTAGGCGGTCCAGTCCACGTACTTCGACGCATGGGCGAGCCCGTGCTGCTTCTCTCCGCTCCACGCGTGCACCACGTCCAGACCGACGCCGAACGCGGACGCGAGTGCGAACGCCTCCTCGACGGCCTTCTCGCTGACCTGGCTACCGTCCACACCGACGACGATCGGGCGGTTGTCCGGTGCCGCCGTCGCGGGCGCTCCCCGGACGACCGCGACCGGGCTGTGCGCGTGATTGACCGTCCGGAGCACCGTGGACCCGAGGAGGTAGTCGGTGACCGCGCCCGCACCCTGCGCACCGAGCGCCACGATCCGCGCCGCCCTCGACAACTCGATCAGGTGGGACGCCGCCGCGCCCGATCGGACGTCGCGCTCGACGGCGAGTCCGGGATGGTCCTGCAGGACGGCTGCGGTGGTGGCGTCGAGCATCGAGTTGCCGTCCTCGCGCAGTTCCTGGATGAACTGGGCGTCGATCATCATCGCGGTGCCGTTGTAGAACGTGGCCTCGTCCGGGTAGGTGTGGGCGAGCAGGAGTGGGGCGTCGAGCCGGACCGCCGTGCCCGCGGCCCAGCGCGCCGCGTCGAGCGCGGCGCGTGAACCATCGACGCCGACGACCACGGGCGCCCCTGCATGTTCGCTCATATCTCTCTCCCTCTACGGCTCGAGAACTGCTGCACCGCTGAACTTTCCGCCGGCCAGGTCCTGCAGCGCCCGGTCGGCGCGGTCGAGTGGGTACGGATGGATGTCGATACTCAGCCGGTGTTCCGCTGCGATCCGCAGGAATTCGACGGAATCCGAACGGGTATTCGCGGTGACGCTACGGATCTGCCGTTCCCGGAACAGATGCCTCTGATACTCGAGCGCGGGAATGTCGGAGAGGTGGATCCCCGCGACGACGAGGGTGCCGCCGTCGGCGAGCGCCTCCATCGCCACGGGCACCAGATCGCCCACCGGGGCGAACAGAATCGCGGAGTCGAGGGGCTCCGGCGGCACGTCGCGCACTCCCTGCACGGATGCCGCCCCGAGTCGCTGCGCCAGCGCACGGGCCTCCGCCCCACGCGTCATGACGTGCACCCGGGCGCCGCGGATCGACGCGACCTGGGCGGTGAGGTGCGCGCTGCCGCCGAACCCGTAGATGCCCAGTGCACCGCCGTCGGGGACCGCGGCACGGTCGAGTGCGCGGTATCCGATGATCCCGGCGCACAGCAGTGGTGCGAGTTCGGTGTCCGAGTAGCCCTCCGGCAGGTGCAGCGCGTAGTCGGCCGGGACCGTCGCGAATTCGGCGTATCCACCGTCCGCGTCCCAACCCGTGTACTGCGACTGCCTGCACAGGTTCTCCGCGCCGCGCAGGCAGGCGGCACAATGTCCGCAGGTGTGACGCAGCCAGGCGATACCCACCCGGTCGCCGACCGCGAAGGACCCCGACACCGAATCACCCAGTGCGGCAACCTCCCCCACCACCTCGTGGCCGGGAATCACCCGGGCCCGGTGCACGGGCAGATCCCCTTCGGTCACGTGCAGGTCGGTGCGGCACACTCCGCACGCCAGCACCTTCACGAGAAGGTCGCCCGGTCCCGGCTCGGGAACGGTCTCACGTCCGAGTTCAACAGGGTGGCCCGCGACGGGGCCGGGCGCGACCACGCGCCACGCGGCCATCGTTCCGGTTCCGCCCTGCGCCGCCGCCATACCCCCACAATGCCCGTGCGGGGTGGCCACCGCCAGGACCCGGAGCCCCGTGTCTCGATGACACGGTGTCGCGGCGAAGACCGGGCCGGACCGTCCCCGGCAACTAGGCTCCCAGACATGGACCTGCGCGGTGAAGACCTGTTCACGGTGGCGGGGTCGCTGGCCGAGCTGATCGGCGCGCCGATCACGATCGAGGACGAGAACTCGACGGTTCTGGCCTATTCGAGCGGCGAGCAGGCTGTGGACCAAGCCCGCATCGAGACCATCCTGGGACGGCAGGTGCCCGGGAAGTACCGGCAGCTCCTCGAGGACGCCGGTATCTTCGAACGCCTGCATCGCGACACCGACGTCTTCTACGTGGACATGCGGATGCCGAACATGACTCCCCGCGCGGTGATCGCGGTGCGGGACGCGGGACGCTCGGTCGGGTCCATCTGGGCGGCGATGACGTCCGCCCCCACCCCGGAACAGGAATCGATCCTGCGGTCCGCGGTCCCCGTCGTCGCCGAACACATCGCGGCGGAGCGGGAACGGGTGGACGTGACGCGCCGGATGCAGGTCGATCGGGTGCGTGCACTGATCAACGGTGGCGAGCCCGCCTTCCGCGCCGCCGACGACCTCCGGCTGGGGGGAAGGCTGACCGTCGCGGCGGCCGCCCCGGTCGCGATCGGGCGCCCGCTGCCGTCCGGCTTGCTCGCCTCCCTCGGCCTGTACCTCGACACGTTGGCGGTCGATTCGGTCGCCGCCCAGCTCGACGACGTCATCTACGTGGTCATCGCCGCATCGGAGAAGGACGTCCGGCGCCTCGCCGAGAATTTCCTCGGACGCGCCCGCAGCGGGGCCGCGTTCGTGGTCGCCGTCGGACGCGAAGTGACTACGGCGAGCCAGGCTCACCTGTCGCGGGGGGACGCCGACCGGGTCCTCACCGTCCTGCAGCACGCCCGGTCCGGCGGAGTCGTCGGGACGATGCGGGACAGTCTCGCGTCGGTGCTGGCGTTGCGCGTCGCGGACATCTTCGACGGCCTGGGCGAGCTCACCCCGCTCGCCGCGCTGACCCGGCACGACGAGCAGCACGGGACCGATCTCGTGGCCACGGCCCGTGCCTTCCTGGCCCACGGCGGCGATGTCGCCGATGCGGCGGCCGCACTGCACGTGCACCCCAACACCCTGAGGAACCGATTGCGACGCTGCGTCGATTCGTGCGATGTGGACCTGACCGACGCGGACACCCGGCTCATTCTGATGTTGCATCTGAAGCTGACGGGACTGCGGGATATGTGACCCCTGGCCGATTGCACAGGGGGCGCTGTCCGGGACTGGCCGAACGGCTACTCCCCCGGCGCCGTCGCCGACCGATGATGGAGTCATGAGCACAGTGCAGCGCCCTGACCATGTCGCGATCGTCGGAGCAGGCGTCGTCGGATTGTCCGCGGCGTGGTTCCTCCAGGAGCGTGGCGTGCGCGTCACGGTCGTCGACCGGGATGGTGTCGCGTCGGACGCGTCCTGGGGCAATGCGGGTTGGCTCGCACCGGCATTGACGCTGCCGCTGCCCGAGCCCGCCGTGTTGAAGTACGGGCTGCGCGCGATGCTGAATCCGTCGTCGCCGGTCTACGTTCCCTTCACGACCGATCTGCGACTGGTGCGTTTCCTCGTCGGCTTCGCCCGGCACTGCACGCCCTCCCGGTGGGCGGACGCGATGAAGGTGTACGCCGAGGTCAACCGGATCTCCCTGGGCGCCTACGACGAACTCGCGGACGGCGGCGTGCGGGAGCACACCCATCTCGCCGACCCGTTCCTCACCGCGTTCAAGTCGGACGAGGACCGCGAAGCGCTCGTCGACGAGTTCCGTCACGTCGAGGCCGCCGGCGGGGAGGTCGAGTACGACCGCGTCGACAGGGACGAGATCCACTCTCTCGAGCCGAGTCTCGGCAACGGTGTGCACTCCGGTCTGAGGCTGCGCAACCAACGTTTCATCGACCCGCCGCGCTTCGTGCACTCACTCGCCGACGCCGTCCGGGCCCGTGGCGGCGAGATCAGGCCCGGCTTCGACGTGACGGCTGTGCAGGATCGGGGACAGTCGGGGGTCCGGCTGGTCTCGGCCACCGGCGACGCGGTAGCCGCCGATGCCGTCGTCATCGCCAGCGGCGCACGCCTCAATGCACTCGCCCGCCCGTTCGGTGTCCGCGCCCTCGTGCAGGCCGGCCGCGGCTACAGCTTCAGCGTCCAGCCCCAGCAGATGCCGAAGAACCCGATCTATTTCCCCACCCAGCGAGTGGCGTGCACGCCGTTGCAGGACCGTTTCCGCGTCGCCGGAATGATGGAATTCCGCAGTCCCGACGCACCTCTCGATCCGCGCCGTGTCCAGGCGATCATCGAGGCCGCGACGCCCATGTTCACCGGCATCGACTGGGAATCGCGTCAGGAGGAGTGGGTCGGGTCCCGGCCCTGCACCACCGACGGACTTCCGCTCGTCGGCGCCACCCGCTCCCCCCGCGTGCACGTGGCGGGCGGTCACGGAATGTGGGGCATCGCGCTGGGGCCGCTCACCGGACGCATGCTGGCCGACTCGATGACCGGCGGCGAGGTTCCCGGCGTCATGCGGCATTTCGACCCCCTGCGCTGAGCGCGGCTCAGGAACGGGCTGCCCAGAATCTGCGCAATTCGACGACCAGTTCGCGCGACCGCTCGTCGGGGAAGAACAACTTGCCACCCCGGATCTCCACCACTTCCCGCGCCCCCGGGATGACGTCGCGCAGCCAGTAGGCCCACTTCGTCCGGAAGAACACGTCCCCGGTGCCCCACACGACGAGTGTGGGTACCTCGAGTGCCGCGAGGTCCGACTCGACCGCGAGCAGATCGCGTGGATGGAGGGACGCGATCCAGCGCTGGAAAAGTAGTGCTCGGTCGTGGGTGCCGAGCAGCGGCTCGACGTACGACGCCACGACTTCCTCCGGCAGTGATCGCACATTCTGATACCCACTGCCGTACAACAACTTACGAGCCCTCGACACGTTCCTCGCCAGCGGTCGCGCAATCCGGGCGAGCAGTCCCGCCCGGGCGAGCAGCACGGCGGGAAGGAACGCCTTCGGCGGCACGTTGTCATGGGTTTCGCAGTTCGTCAACGTCAGCGACGACAACCTGTCGGGGTGCCGGGCCGCGAAGATCTGCGCGACCGCCCCACCGGTGTCGTTGGCGACGACGTCGACCTTCGACAGCCCCAGCGCGTCGCACGTGGCCGCGACCACGCCGGCGAGTGCGCCGAGGGTGAAGTCCTGATCGGGCGCGGCGGGGGTGTGACCGTGCAGCGGAAGGTCGAGGGCGACGCACCGCCGTTCTCCCTCGAGTTGACGGATCACGTTGCGCCAGAGGTAGCCGGAGGTCCCGACACCGTGAATGACGAAGGCCACACGGCCGGTGCCGGAATCGAGGTAGCTCACCGGACCACGGTCCGTGTCGACGGTCTTCCTGCGTGTGTCGAACTCCGCGAGAGTCATGAGGACCATCTCCTGCATTCCACGGTAGTTCGCAAAGCTCGAGACATCAACGGGCCGCGGGGCACGCCGCTCAGTCCAGCTTTCCCACCACCGTCTCCGCGCTCGCGACCAGCGCGCCGGAGGCCGCGAGGGTGACCGCGGCCTCGATTTCCGGCGCGAGGTGACGATCGGTCCCCGGTCCGGGAACGTGCTCACGGATCGTGTCCCGCACCGCACCCGTCGCCGGCGACGG